>JASLZO010000042.1 GCA_030754805.1 Dehalococcoidia bacterium | reverse complement strand
TAGTACAACAACCGACCCGCCCCGAACGAGAGCAGGCCAACAAGCGTGAACCCGAGCACCACCTTCAGCGTCAGGTCCAGGAATGCAGGAGCGTCCATGATCAGCCCGATCGTCAAAACGTAAGCGAGCCCCGCGACGATCGAGATGAATGTTGCCGAGCGCGCCCCAACCCGCTCCAGCCCCAGGCGGATCAGCAGCGAGGCAACCGCCCATGAGACGGAGGCCACAAGGCCCACGGAAATCCCGACTGCGGAGTCGCTCAAGACGCGTGGAAAGTGGGCTTGACGGGGCGGTCGATGGCTACGTTGAGACGCCCGAGGCGCTCGCGTTCAGCATCGATCCGAAGATGAACTTCCCGTCTTCGCCCCCTAGGATCGCCTCGCAGCACCGCTCTGGGTGGGGCATCATCCCCAGCACGTTTCGATCGCGGTTCACAATCCCGGCGATGTTCGCCAGCGACCCGTTCGGGCTGAACTCCGGCGAGACTTCACCCTCAGGGCTCGAATACCGAAAAAGGATCTGGTCGTTCCGCTCGATCTCGGCGAGCGTATCCGGGTCCGCGAAGTAGTTCCCGTCCCCATGCGAGATTGGGACCCGCAACACCTGGCCCGGTTCGCACTCCGAAGTGAACGGCGAATCGATGGTATCCACGCGGAGGTTCGTCCACTGGCAGCGATACTCCAGGTGTCCGTTCCGCAACAGGGACCCCGGCAGCAACCCCGCCTCGCACAGGATCTGGAAACCATTGCAGATCCCGATGACCGTGCCGCCTTCTTTGGCCATCCGCTCGACGCCGCGCATCACGGGAGAGAACCTCGCGATCGCCCCCGGCCGCAGGTAGTCCCCGTAGGAGAACCCGCCGGGCACCACCGCGATGTCGTAGTCGGAAAGATCGTTTTCGTCCTTGTGCCATACCAGGTCGACCGGCACGTCGAAAACCTTGTCCAAAACGTGATGGCAGTCGCCGTCGCTCCAGGTCCCCGGAAACACCAGCACTGCACACCGTGTCATACCAATCATTATTCAAGGCAGAGGCCAACTTGTCACGAAGTTCTGCCAGCCAACCGCGTTTGCTCTCCAACGCCGGCTGCCACTCTCACACGGGATCGCGACTCGATAGCGACGAAGCGATACGTGCTCCGCCCACCCCTGTCATCCTCGAGCGAAGCAAAGGACCCAGGACACCCGACCAACCAGCACGCACGGGGTAGGTGGCCAGCTGCTAAAGCTCGATATGCCGCTCAGAAGAACGCCGGCTCTTCAGCAGCATCCATAGTCCGAAACCAACGAGGAACACGGGCCAGATGCGACCGATCTCCCAGTCTGCGGGAAGGATGTCTAAGTTGCTCGCGAAGAACATGCCGCCTAACAGCGTGAGGAACAGGCCGAACGCCTTCGGCCGGCCCCGCATCATCGAGAGGCCCAGAAAAATCAGGAGCCCGGGCCAGAGCAGACCCCACGTGTACCCCAAATCCAGGATGTCGAGGTTATTGAGGAGGAGCAGGCCGCCGAAAACGATCAGGATGCCCGCGAATCCGAACGGCGGGCCACGGCGGATCCGGTATCGGTAACTGTTCATACGATGTCAAGGGTCGCCCTGTGAGGCGTGTCCAAGGGGAAACTGGCGGGAGTGGGAGGGAGTCGAACCCACCGGGGACGACGCAGGCCGCCCCCCATCGGGTTTGAAGCCCGTGAGCCCCACCGGGAACCATCCACTCCCGCGCGGCACCCGGCATGAGCACGCTGAGAAGTATACGCGTAGGGGCGAGTTGGCTCCTGAACCAAAAACACGGAAAACGACGAATGCCCATTCCTCCATGCGATACTCAACGTAAGCAGTTCAGGTGCCTGTTCTCTTGTCCTCCCCTCCTGACGACCCGACCAACTCGGGCTAGCCGTGCGCGTCATCTTCCGGATCCTCACCTCCCTAGTCCTCCGCCCGTATGCGAAGCGGGTCGTCGCTGGGTACATCTCCGTCTTCGGCGCTGCAGCGTTCGCCATCGCGATCCCCCGCATCCTCGGCCTCAGCGTGAACCGCATGCTTGAGCCCGGGGCCGGGGGAGTCTCCCAGCTCTATCTCTTTGCTATCGCCATCGTCCTGGCCGGAGCCGCACGCGGCCTCTTCGCGGCCGGGCAGGCCTACATCGGCGAGAGCCTCTCCCAGAAGGTCGCCTATGACATCAGGAGCGCCTACTTCGAAAAACTCCAACACTTGAGTTTCGCGTTCCATGATCGCCAGACGACCGGCGCCCTCATGTCGCGCGCGACCGCGGACGTCGAGGGCGTCCGCATGTTCGTGAACATGGGCGCCGTTCGCGCCGGGTACATCTTCGCCATGGTCGGAGGGATCGCCGTGTCCATGGTCCTTACTGACGTGAAGCTAGCCGCCGTCAGCCTCGCCTTCGTACCGCTCATCGCCTGGCAGGCCGTGACTATGAGCAGGATGCTCCGCCGCACGTGGCTCCGGGTCCAGGAACTCACCGGCGACATGGTTTCCGTCCTCCAGGAGAACCTCACCGGCGTTCGGGTCGTTAAGGCCTTTGGCGGGGAGGAACACGAAAAGGCCCGCTTCCGGGGCGAGGCCGAACAGGTTCGAGACGAGACCTTCCTAGCGGAGCGCGGATTTGCTCGTGGGTTCGCGGTCATGAACGGCGGCTTTATGGCCGCCACCGCGGCGATCCTGTGGGTCGGCGGTCAGGAGATCGTCGGAGGCCGCGTCGTCTCGACCCTCACCGGCGAGGTCACGTACACCGGCCTCACGCCGGGCGACCTCGCGGCCTTCGTTTTCTATATGGGTATGTTGGCGATGCCGGTCCGGTTGATGGGCTGGATGGTCAACAACTTCGCCCGGGCCGCCTCGTGTGGAGAGCGCATTTTTGACATCCTCGACCAGGAATCCCCCGTCGAGGATCGACCCGACGCCCGCCCGCTAGGTCGGATCAAGGGGCGCGTGACTTTCGACGGCGTCACCTTCGCCTACGACGGGACACTGGTCCTGAAGGACATCGATGTCGATATCGCCTCTGGGAGCACGGTCGCCCTCGTCGGACGGCCGGGCAGTGGAAAGACGACGTTCGCGCACCTCATCGCCCGGTACTACGACGTCTCGTCTGGACGGGTCACGCTCGATGGAGTCGACGTTCGTGAAGCAGCTCTCGCCAGCGTCAGAGACAATGTCGGCGTCGCCCAGCAGGACGTCTTCATCCACACCGCTAGCATTGAAGAGAACATCGCGTATGGGGCCGTCGGCGCCGGCATGGACCTAGTGGTGCAGGCGGCGAAGACCGCGCAGCTCCACGACTTCATCGACGGGCTCCCAGATGGGTATCAGAGCCTGGTGGGCGAGCGCGGTGTGGGCCTCTCCGGCGGCCAGAAGCAACGGCTCTCGATCGCCCGGACCCTGCTGACGGATCCCCCCGTGCTCGTTCTCGACGATTCGACTTCCAGTGTCGACGCACAGACGGAGCACGCCGTCCACGTGGCGCTCCGCGAGGTCATTCGGGGCCGGACCTCATTCATTATCACCAACCGGCTCTCGACCGTCACCGACGCGGACCTCATCCTCGTGTTCAAGGATGGGTCGATCGTGGAACGGGGCACACACGCCGAGTTGCTGGCGGACAGCATCGAATACCGGACCCTCTATGACTCACAGCTCCGGCCGATGGAATCGCTTGCCGAGCAGGAAACGACGGCCTCGTGACGACCTCGCCTCCCGTCGGTTACGGCCACATCGGTGGTTCCGCCCTCGATGATCAGGTCCTCGGCAAGCTCTACGACCACCGGGTCGTCATACGCCTCATGCGGTACGTCCTGCGGTACCGCCTCTGGGCCTCGCTCTCCCTCATTGGGATGGCCGGGTACATCGTCACGATCGTGGTGCAGCCTCTGATCATCGCGTGGGGCATCAACGGCTTCATCGTTCAGGAGGATGGCGCCGGACCCGGGTGGGGCAGCCTGAACGTCGTCGCCCTGGTCTTCCTGGTGAACACCGTGGCGAACATCGTGTTCAACTACGTTCAGTACTACGCGCTCGCGCGCATGAATGCCCAAGTCCTCTATGACCTGCGCACTGAAATGTTCGACCATCTCCAGAAGCAGTCGACTTCGTTCTACGACCGAAGTGAGGTCGGACGCATCATGTCCCGCGTCCAGAACGACGTTCTCCAGCTACAGGAATTCATGGGCGTCGCCGTCATCACCGCCGGTGACGTCGGCCTTCTCGTATTCATCGGCGCCGCGATGCTCTGGATGAGCCCAGTCCTCGGCATTGTGACGCTGGCGACGACCCCGCTGTTGGTCATCGTCATGGCCTTCTGGCAACAGAAATCGCGGCCCACCTTCGTTCGTGTACGGACGGCCATCTCCTCGGTCAACGGCAGCCTCCAGGAGAACATCTCGGGGATCCGTGTAGCCCAGGCGATGAACCGCCAGGCCGTCAATCTCGAACGGTTCGATGGACTCAACGGTGAACACATGGCGGCCCAGCTGCGGGCTTCGTGGCTCGGAGCCGCGCTACTTCCGGCTGTGGAAATGACCACGGTCGCCGCCCTCGGTCTCGTGGTCATCATCGGGGGCGGCATGGTGCTGAGCGGGGCATTGGGCGTCGGCTTCCTCGTTGCCTTCCTCCTCTACGTACAGCGCTTCTTCGAACCGATTCGCACCATCACAATCCAGTACACGGCGTTTCAACGGGCCATGGCCTCGGGGGCGCGCATCTTCGAGCTGCTCGATATCCGTCCACAGATGGAGGACGCTCCCGGGGCCATGGACCTACCGACGATCGAGGGGGATATCCGCTTCGAGAACGTATCATTCGAGTACGTGCCCGATGTCGAGGTGATCCACGACCTGGGCCTCCACGTCGAGCCGGGTCAGACCGTAGCCTTCGTCGGCCTCACCGGTGCTGGCAAGACCACCATCGTCTCGTTGATCACCCGCTTCTATGACGTGACGAAGGGCCGGATCACGATCGACGGCCACGATGTCCGCGACGTCCGCCGGGAGTCCATCGCCCGTCAGACGAGCATGGTCCTCCAGGAGCCATTCCTGTATTCGATCTCCGTGAAGGACAACATTCGGTACCGCCACGAGGAGGTCTCCGACAATGACATCGTCCGAGCCGCGAAGATCGTGGGAGCGCACGACTTCATCACCGCCCTAGAGGATGGGTACGACACCATCCTCCAGCAGCGCGGGACCAACCTGAGCATGGGCCAACGGCAGCTGATCAGCTTCGCCCGCGCCGTCGTCGCGGACCCGCGCATCCTGATCCTGGACGAGGCTACGGCGAACATCGACTCCCACACGGAACGCCTGATCCAGGACGGCTTGGACCGCGTACTCCGCGGCCGGACCTCCATCGTCATCGCCCACCGGCTCTCAACGATTATCAAAGCCGACCGCATCGTCGTCCTCGATCTCGGCCGCGTCGTCGAGAGCGGCAACCACCAGGAGCTTCTGGCTGCTGGGGGTCGGTACGCCAACCTCTATGCCATGAACTTCGGTGAGACGCTGGAGGGTACGGGCGGCGACCTCAGTGCCGAACGCGAGGGCACCGAGATGCTCGAAGAGATCGCCACGGACTGGGGTGGCGGTGGCGGGACGGGTGGCGGTTAGTTAGCCCGCGACGACGTTCCAGAACTCCCGCTCCCTCCCAGGCACTCAGGCTCGGGAGCGTGTATTCGACGACGATCGTGAAGAACGCTCCGCTCAGGTCCTCCATCATTCTCCCGTCACCACCGCCCACCTCAGTGATCGCTCGCTCGAGCGACGGCAGCATCTCCTTGAACACGTTCTCCAGGTCCCCGCCACTCCCGTACTTCGCTCGGAAAACGTCTCTGACTACGATCATTCGTTGTACCCCCTGGCGCCTCGTCGATTTTGTTCAATCGACGACACATCATATGGAACCCCTCGGCCCCGACGAAGTGTCACCCGTAGGCCTGGATCGAACTGAACGAAGATCGGAATGGACCGTTGAACCGACTCATTCGAAGCATGACGCCAAGCACCACGGCAAGTGGGCGACCTTACGCTGTGCTGCTCCTGGCCGTTCTCCTCCCGGCGGTAGCGGTAAGCGGGGCCGCGATCGCCATCGTCGTTTCGGGTTCCGAACCCGGCGGCAAAGTAACGTCTGCGGCCACGCCTGCCTCGGTCGAACGTCCCCTCCCCGCCGCGGGTATTGGTTCCGACACACGCTCGGAGATCCAAGCCACGCCTCCGGCCCAGACCGAACCCTCTACCATGACCGCACCGCCGGTTCCACCCACCGAGCGAAAGTCGTCCGACGCTGACGGGAACCGTGACGTTTACATCGCGCTCGGCGACTCACTCGCGGCTGGCGTCGGCGCTTCCAGCTTTGATCTCGGCTACGTCGGCGTCTTCCATCACCGCCTTGAGCTGATCGAAGGACGGCCGATCTCGTTGCTGAATCTCGGCGTGTCCGGAGCGACGAGCGCCGAAATCCTCGCGGACCAGCTACCAGGGGCGCTTCGGGAGATCCAACGACTCCGCGACGATGGCGACCCGACGACGAGCGTATCGGTCGTCACGCTCAATGCGGGGGGAAACGACCTCAGAGGGGCCCTGGCCCTCTGGGCGTGTCTCTCAGACCTGTTCGGCGAGACCTGCCTCACGGGGCTCAACGTTATCGCGGACGAACTCAGAGACAATCTGGAGTCCATCATCGACCTACTCCTCGACGGGCCCGGTGAAGTCCCCACCGTCTATCTGATGAACCTCTATAGCCTCTCCGACGAGCGTATGGAATCGTTCCAACGGGTGCTCGATCTTGTCACCGCCATGTTGAACGAAGCGATTGTCGACGCCGGCGATCGTGCCAGCGTCATCGTCGTCGATGTATCGCCGATCTTCAGGGGCCGAGCCGAAGAACTCACGAACGTTGCCACCGCGGACATCCACCCCAACGACGCGGGACATCGGGAGTTGGCCGGTGCCCTGCTCCGCGCCGCGGGCAATCAGCAGCCCCCGGAGGGATAGGAATCGACTTCGCCGCCATGTACTCCGGATGCCCTCCGGCTAGCACGGATACGCTTATCTCGAGTCATGTGGAACAACCCGATCTTCAAGCTGGTACTCGCGGCGGTGCTTCTCACCGCCATCGGGGCCCCATACTTTTCATTCGCGTGGCCGTTGATCAAAGGCCTGTTTTCCACCCCCTTACTGGGAATCTCCGTCGCGTTCGCGCTGCTCCTGGCCATACGCTTTGGACTCCGGCTCGGAAGCCGCCTCTTCACTCGTTGAGGAAAGACTGCTAAACGCGGTGTCTGATCTCTCCGAACAGCTACGTACGCACTTCTCCAACATCTAGGTCGGAACTGTCAACGCCGGCGCTGCCGTCGCTTCGGGGTGAGCATGTCGAACCCCCGATCGGTCTCACGACAACACGCACAACCCCCAAGCGTGAATGCACCGACAGAAAAGAAACGAGCCGTGGATACGAAACAGAGGGCTCTTTAAACCAGCCCCTTCTCCTGCTTCACCTCACGAACCGCCTGAACGACGATCCGCAGCTTCTCCTTGGCCTCGTCCACCGTCCGGGTCTTCAACCCGCAGTCCGGGTCGATCAACAATCGGTCCGCGGGCACCAGCTCCAGCCCCCTCAGGATCCCGGCTTTCACTTCCTTCACCGGCTCCATCACGTGGCTGTGCACGTCCACGACGCCCATCGACAGCTGCTTCGTGAACGGCGCCGTTCGGAACGAGTCCAGCAGAACGTACCCCGAATTCGCCATCTCCAGGTCGATGTTGTCCACCGGCAGGTCCAGCATCGCCGGATAGATCGTCGAAAAATCCCCGTAGCAGATGTGCGTCAGCGTCGTCGCGCTCAGTCCGGCGGTCACCACTTCGAACGCCCGGCGCGCGATATCAAACTCCTCCGGACGGACCGAGATCGCCGGCTCGTCGATCTGGATGTACTGCGCCCCCGCCGCTTGGAGGTCCATCGCCTCCGCGTGAATCACATCGGCCAGCGCCATCACGAAGTCTTCACGGCTCCCGTAGTGCTCGTCGAACGACCAGTCTGCGATCGTATACGGGCCAGTTAGCATCCCCTTC
>JASLZO010000041.1 GCA_030754805.1 Dehalococcoidia bacterium | reverse complement strand
CCCTCTTTTCCGAGACCACAACGGCAAGTCCGGCCACGACGGCCAGAATCCCGACGATGACCGTTAAGGTGAGTTCCTCGTCCAGGAAGACCAGCGCGAGCCCTGCCGCCACGATGGGTGACGAACCGAGGATTGCGGACGCGGGGGCCACACCGGCGAGACGGATGCCGTTATAACTGAAGAATCGGCCGATCGGGAACTGGATGGAGCCCAGGATCGCGAACATACCCGCCGTGCCGAGCGAGACGGCGAATACGGCCCGGAAGTCCATCGCTAGTGCGATCGCGAGAGTGACGACGAATCCAGAGACCAGCGAGATGAACGTAGCGGTCGTCGACCCCATCGTCCGCATGCCCAATCGCGCGACGACCGCGCCGCTCGCCCACGCAGTGGCGGCCATTATTGCGAGGATCGCGCCGATAGCCGTTTCGGACATGCCTTGAACCCCCCTTCCTGGTCATTGACAGAACGAGAGCCGGGGAACACCCGGCTCCGCATCGTTCACGCGTCGTTCACATGATTATCGAACAATCGTTGACCTGAGGCCAACCCCTGGCGGAAAGCGACGGTTGTTATAGCCGTCCATGGGTCAACTCCCGTATCCTCCCGAGACGGAGGGCGAGAATGACGGCGAGGCATATCAACGGTCGGTCGGCGCGAACGCTTGGTCGCGTGGCCACTCAGGGGGTCGACCGCATCCTGATCAGCGAGCGGAGGCTCCGGAAGCGGGTGAGAGAACTCGGCACCCAGCTCAGTCGGGATTTCGCCGGAAGCGAGATTGTCTGTGTCGGGGCGCTGAATGGAGTGATCTGCTTCCTGTCTGACCTCATCCGGGAGACCGACCTGATGACGTCGATCGAACTAGTCGATGTCCACCGGTCGGTCGATGAAGGAACGCATCGGGTCACTCTGGACGAGAACCCGTTCCGAGAAACGCTCGAAGGTCGGAACGTACTCATTATCGAGGATATCGTCGATACCGGGCTGACGCTGACGGAGATCGTCGCCGCGGTCCGCCGGCAACAGCCGGCATCGCTGAAGATCTGTGCACTCCTGGACAAACCCGCTCACAGACAGGTCCATGTCTCGCTCGACTACGTTGGGTTCGTGATACCACCCCATTTCGTCGTCGGCTATGGACTGGACTACGAGGGCCGGTATCGCAACCTCCCATTCGTGGGCGTCGTAGAAGACGCGGAGTGGTTGCCCGCGATGTTGGCGCAGGCGCCCAGCGCATAGCCCCAGTTTCGCGATGGACTGGACCCACCTCACCACGGTGTCGGACCAGCTCAATGCCGAGCTACTGGTCCAGGCCCTCCGTGATGAGAACATCGAGGCGGTTATAAATGCCGGTGACACCGCCGGTTTTCTCGGTGTGACCCCGAATCCGTGCCGGGTGATGGTTGTCGATGATCGGTGGTCTGAGGCGATTGCACTTCTGGAAGAGTGGGAACGAGACGAGCAACCGGTCGCGATGCAGGATATTCCGGACGGCGAGATTACCTGACCCCCGTCATCGTCAATTGAAGACGGGGACGCTCCGCAACGACGTCGGAATTCGGAGTGATTCCCGAGCGGGCCCTCGGAACGATGTACGACTCGTTGAGACTCCGCGCGGACATCGATGTTCACTCCGCAACATTTGTACGATTTCCGTCATGGTTGAGCTGGAGGGGGTCGTACTGGGGACGACGGCCAGATGCGTGGCCACAGGAGCGCTTCCTTCCGGTAACGCTCCCGTCTGGCGGAATGATCGTGGTCTCGGTCTTCGCGCTGGGTGACTACTGAGTCGGGGGAGAACTCGAAAGCCGGGTGGAGGTCACGCCGTCCACTAACGGGCCCCCAGGACCGGCGGCTGGTGCCGTGCTCCCCAACTATGGGCGAATTCGACGAATTCGCGTTCCGAGCGAGTCGCTAGGCCACCCTGTGGGTAGACGATGAACAGGTCCCGCTCCAGGTCGACGCCCTCGACAGTTACCGCGGCCAGGGTTTGTGCGCGAACGGGCGTTGCAGCCGCAAATGCGGAGACGAACGCGACGCCAAGACCCGCCTGGACGCCAGAGATAACCGCCTCGGTGCTGCCGAGCACCGTCGTACTCGACCAGACGTCGTGCTTCACTCCCGCGTCTTGAAGCTGTCGGCGGACGTTCGCCATCGTCCCTGACCCGTGCTCCCGAGTGACGAGCGGTTGTCCGTCCAATTCACCGATCGATACTTTGGATCGCTGGGAAAACGGGTGGTTCATAGCGGCGACGAGGATAACGCGGTCCCGGACAAACGGGAGATGGTGGAGACGTCCATGCCGCGCGCGGGCTCCCGTGAACCCGATGTCGCATTCACCATTGATCGCCCGATCGATGACCGCGTCGGTATCACCGATCGTGACCGTCGCATCGATCGCGGGGTTGAGCGCGACGAATTCGGCGAGCAGGGCGGGCACCAGGAATTCTCCCGGAACCGTGCTCGCGGCGATCGAAAGCGACCCTCGGACTTCGTCGGAGAGTTGGGAAAGCCCTTCGATGAGCTTCTGCTCGTGGGCGACGACGTCTCGACAATGTCGGAGGAATCGCTCTCCGGCAGAGGTCAGTCGGATCTTCCCCCCACCGCGCTCGAGCAGACGGACATTGAGGTCGTCCTCCAACCTTCGTACCTGGAGTGACACGGCCGGTTGGGTGATACCCAGCGCGGACGCAGCTTCGGAGAAACTCCCGCGCTTGATGATCTCGATGAAGGTTCGCAGATAGTCGGTGTCCACGGCTTCACGGTACTACACGGATAACGACTGCTTATCTTGACAATGACCATTGCTGATACCATCCTGACGCGGAACCTCATGCCGACCTTCTCTCGATTCATGCGTCTTCACGCCCCGCGCCGCTCCGGCGCGACTTGACCCCGCGTTTAGCGGGAGAACGCCGTTCCGGCGTTCCCGGGCACCCTGAGAGACGGTTCTGGGCCGGAGGTTCGGCGCCGTCGAGTCCCTGCCAATCAGGCTTCCGCGTTCCAACCGTTCGCGGGGACGCAGAGATCGCACGGTCAAGGAGATCATCCAGTTGCAAACGGCGGTTCACGTTTTGGGCGTGCTGTGTCGATTACCCGCTCCGATACTTCTCATCGTGATCGTGGGGACTGCGTGCACCAATAGTGAAGAGGCCCGAGGAAGTTTGCCCGCCTCTGTCTCCGAGCCCGGGTTCACCGGCACGCTTTCCTTCAGCGGGATACCCGACCAGGATGCATCTCGTTGGGTCCGGCGCTACGAAGCACTCGAGGATTACCTCAGTGGTGAACTCGGGATCAAGGTGGAAGGGGTGCCAGCCGCGGACTACGCGGCCGTCGTTCTTGCTTTCCGACACGGTGACATCCAGATCGGCTGGTTCGGCGGCCTCACCAGTGTTCAGGCGCGCCTTGCCGTTCCGGGCGCCGACGCAATCTTGCAGCGACCGGAAGACGAGCGGTTCCACTCCGTTTTCGTGGTCAACACAGATGCGGAAGTTGAAGACCTGGCCGGTCTCGCCGGCCTCAGGTTCACCTTCGGGAGCGAGAGTTCCACGTCCGGGCACCTGATGCCGCATCACTTCTTGTTGGAAGCGGGCGTCGACCCAGAACGGGATTTCCACGGGTTGCCGAACTTTTCGGGGTCACACGACACGACATGGAAGCTCGTCGAGAGCGGCGCCTACCAGGCGGGTGCGTTGAGCGAAGCGGTCTGGGATCGGGCGATGGAGGAGGGCAGGGTGGATTCCTCTAAGGTCCGTGAGCTGAATCGGACGCCCGCCTACTTCGACTACAACTGGACGGTGCGCCCGGACCTCGACCAGGACTTCGGACAGGGGTTCACCGCGGCGTTGACCGATGCGCTCTTGGACGTGGACGACCCGGATGTCTTGGAACTCTTCTCGACGACGCGGTTCATCGAGACGACCAACGAGAACTACGAAGTAATTGCGGACATTGCTCGGGCCATTGGGATCGTGCGGTGATGACGATGACACTCGGTGATCGACCACAACCCGACGCGATGTTCGCCCTCGACGGAGTCACGAGGACGTACGGCGAAACCGTCGCCCTGGCTCACACGTCGATCCGCATCGCTCATGGGCAGCGGGTAGCGGTGCTCGGCCCCAGCGGTGGTGGGAAGACGACGTTCCTCCACCTTCTCGGCGGGGTGATCCGCCCGGATGTCGGGACGGTGGAGATCGATGGGAAAGACCTGGATTCCCTCGAACCGGGTCGCGAACTCGCGTCTCTCGTCGGGTTCGTGCACCAACAGTTCGACCTCGTCCCCCACCTTCCGGTCATGCACAACGTCATGGCAGGGAAGCTGGGGCAATGGGGCCTATTGAGATCGATGCTCTCGCTAGTGTCCGCCAGAGAACGGAACCAGGGTCTCGAAGCGCTTGCCCGTGTTGGCATCGAGGACAAGGCGCAGGAACGGACCTCGAACCTCTCGGGTGGAGAGCAGCAGCGCGTGGCCATCGCACGGATCCTTGTGCAGTCTCCGCGGGCGGTGCTCGCGGATGAGCCGGTCGCGTCGCTGGACCCGGCCCGCGCGGCCGATCTCATCCAGCTTTTGGTGGAGATTGCCGCGGAGACCGGGAGGACCCTCGTCGCAAGTCTCCACGCCACAGAGTTCGTGCGCACGTACTTCGACCGTGCCATCGGGCTCCGGACCGGACATATCGAGTTCGACATTCCGGCCGGCGAGGTGGATGACGAGTTATTGACCGACCTGTATGACCTCTCGAAAGCGGATGACCATGGGTCGAGATCAAACGGTGGAGCGGGTCAGGGGGGTCCTGGAGGGGCGCGGACTGCTGACCGTCCTCCTGCTGGGAGCGTTCCTCCTCAGCCTCGCTTCCGTACCGTGGACTAGCGGGCTTGTCCACCCCGGCGGGGCTTCGGCCCTCCGGGAATTCGGCGCCGCGCTCATCGATCCCGAGGTATCCCCCGGATTCTTGGGCGTCGTCGTCAAGGCCGCATGGCAGACGGTCGCCTTCGCAGTGGCGGGACTGACCGTTGCCCTGTCGATCGGCGTTCCGTTGGGGTTGCTCGCTTCCGGGGTGCTGGTGCGCTCGCCCGCCGCTCGGCGGACGTCGATGATCACCGCCCGGTTCGCGCTCGGTTTCCTGCGATCGATCCACGAACTCGTCTGGGCGTGGCTCCTCGTTGCCGCGGTCGGCCTCTCACCAATGGCTGCGATTCTGGCGCTTGGCCTGAACTATGCGGGCATCCTCGGCCGGATCTATGCCGAACTCCTCACCGACGTCCCGCTGGAGCCGCTCCGCGCCCTCCGTGCCTCGGGTGCGTCCGAGGCGAACGTGCTCTTTTTTGGACGGCTGCCGATGGCGTTCCCGGACATCGTCAGCTACACGTTTTATCGCCTCGAATGCGGTGTCCGGTCCGCCGCGATCATGAGTTTCGTCGGCATCGCTGGGCTGGGGTTCCAGCTTCAACTCTCATTGGCTGACCTGCACTACGACGAAGTGTGGACGCTGCTGTTCGCGCTCATCTCAATCGTCGTGGTCACCGATACCTGGAGTTCGGCAGCCCGCCGGAGACTCACGGCATGACGACTTTTGGCAGCATCTCCTCCAGACGATCTACGTTGCCCCGGCCAGGGGCTCGGTTCCCACGGATCACATTTCTGAGGATCTCGGTTGTCGCTTCCGTCGTTCTTTTCATCGCGTCTTGGGCCGAGGTGCTCGGTGCGGGTGACAGCGGTTTCGGAGACCTGTTCACGGGACGGGCGTGGCGGGGCATCACGGGTTTCCTAGGGGAGATGGCCGGGGTTGGAGAGACGGAACCCCCCGCGTTCCTGCGGGCCGACCGATGGCTGGAGACTGCCGCACTCGCATGGCAGACCCTGCTTATGAGCGTCCTGGCGATCGGGCTCGCGGCCGGAGGGGTATTGCTCACTATCCTCCCGGCGGCCAGAACCACCGCGTTCGGACCGAGCGCCCTCTCCCGGTCGCCGGTCTGGAAGGCCGCATTCTTCCTTACGCGAGGAATCTTCATCACCACCCGTGGCATCCCGGAGTTGATGTGGGCGATGGTCCTCATCTTCTTCTTCGCGCCCGGGATCGTTCCCGGAGCATTGGCGCTTGCCATCCACAACTACGGGATCCTCGGGAAGCTATGCGCGGAGATCGTCGAGGATATGGACCCCGCGCCGGTGCGAGCCCTCCGCGCTGCCGGAGCCCGAGGGTTCCAGGTCGTTGCCTATGGGGTCTTGCCCCAAGTACTCCCGCAATTCCTTACCTACACGCTCTACCGATGGGAAGTTGTCATTCGGACCACGGTCGTCGTCGGATTCGTCAGCGCTGGAGGCCTCGGCCGCGAGTTCCGGCTCCACATGAGCTGGTTCCAGTACACAGATGTAGCTCTCCTCCTCATCTGGTACCTACTCCTCGTCCTCGCCGTAGACTTGATCTCCGCATGGATGCGACGAGTGGCGAGGTGAGCCTCGGCCCGAGGGGCAGGTACCAAAACCGACGACAACGGTTGGAAGCTATCCGGACCCTAGGAGCTGGATGAGGCTACGTTAGGGAAGCGGCATTCACTTCGTCCAATACCCCAACAACATCATTTGATAATGTCCCTTTAAAACGTGAACCACAAAGCACCCACCCCGTACGTTCTATATCGTTTTCATCTAGCACAGCCACACGCAATACTCTTTGACCTCTACTAGCTTTCCGGTATGGGCCTCTTCTAAAGAATCGTGTCCTGCATTCCACGAGAGTAAATCCGTTTTCGATAATCCAACGGTCAAGGAGGATGCGTGAACGTACAGCAGCTTTCTTCCAAGCCCAAATTGAGAACCCAATCAGCGCTACATTGAAAATTATAGTGGTAAACAATAGGAATGCTTCCATAGCGCTTTTCTTTCGTTGTGAACAACAACCTTAGACTGATTCTCGTTGGGCCTCCTAGCCGTTAGGGCCCGCCTACAAACGCAAGGTTGATGGAGGAATGCGGACCCCTGACCCCCTATGCGTAAAGTCCAGTGATATCGGGCTAACTGTATCCACCAACATCGAAATATTTGTTTTGATTATTCTTCTGATGGCTTGCTCTGGACCCATTTCTTCCAAAGAATGCAAACAGGGCTGCTATGCCAAACAATATAGTTGAAAACCAAAATGCAAATGAAGCAATTACCCCTGCAATACTGGCAAGGAGCATTAATGTTGATGCAGTTCTTTGCTTTGAAGTGGAAAATACTGCTCCAACCATCCCAACGATTGCAGCGATAACAACGAAGGCCCCACTTACATCATGTACACGGGCTCCTCCTGATAACCCGAAAATTCCTGCGATCATCCCGATTGTTAATGCAGAGGCTTTCATTTTCATGATTTAATGATTTCCCTGATTTGTTTTTCTAACACCACTGAAGTTTCCATTTGTCTTAGAGGGACTTGCCAGTACTCGTTAAGCAACTTATCGGCTTGTTTTCTTTCATGAAGAACGAAGCCATTTCTCAAATAAAACCTGATCGCCCAGGACGCATCCTCCCACGTGCCGACAAGCAACCTAGAACTCTCGTTGATCTCAAACAAGTATTGTAACAGCGATTTGCCAATACCTATCCCTTGATAAGCGGTCAGTGTATAGGCATGCCTTATTAAAGTGACATCTCTTAATTCCTGAATTCCCATAACCCCGACCAGGGCGCTATTTTGGGTATACCCGAAAATGTGGACACCACTATCGAACTCGTCGGCGAGTTCTTGTTCCGACATGTAAGGTTCATTCCAACGATCATCTGGAATGACCCCTTTATATTTCTGGGCAGCATCGTTAATGACGTTCAGAATATTGGAGAGATCTAATCTTGTATATTCAGTTATCATTTCAAACGTCTGTACCTCCTCTACGGGTAACAACCTCCCGGTAATCTTCTCCCTACTCCTCCCCTGTACCTCTGCACAGTTTACTCCCGGCCGTTAGAGAGGAAGCCTGTTTTTGACTGGAAAACCGGCCTGTGGACGCCGGGAGACGGACACCGTAATCATTCATGAACCGGACGGGATTTCGTACCTCGAATGGTGGAGCCGAAGGGATTCGAACCCCTGACCTCCTGCTTGCGACGCACATCCATCTCTGGGAGGTAGACCTTGGCGACGGTGGGTCGCAAAGTCAGGGCCAAAAGACGCGCTGACAGTCGGTCAACATCGTCACGGTGTCGTCATCTTCTGTGGTGTCCGTCAGTATCGACACAACGCCCTCCGCCTCGAGGGCTTGAAGGACCTCCTCGTGCGGATGACCGTATTGGGAGTTCGAGCCCGCGCTGATGACTCCCCATACTGGCGCCACCGCTCGGATGAAGCCCGGGGTCGTGCTGGTCCGGGATCCGTGGTGCCCGACCTTCAGCACGTCAACGTCACTTAGTAGCCCGGACTGGACCAAT
>JASLZO010000040.1 GCA_030754805.1 Dehalococcoidia bacterium | reverse complement strand
GTGCATGACGCCGCCGACGCGAAGCCTGCGCCCGCGTGACTTGGAACTTCAGGAAACCGCTCACATCCAGTTGGATATGACCTCTGACCTCAAAACCCCGTTCCGCGCCGGGATGATTGCCATCCTGGGCCGTCCGAACGTCGGCAAATCGACGCTCCTGAACTCCCTTCTCGGCACCAAGCTCGCGGCCGTCAGCCCCAAGCCACAGACCAGCCGCCATCGCCTCCTCGGCGTCATGCACGGTCCCGACTTCCAACTCGGACTTCTCGATACCCCGGGCTGGCCGGCCGCGCCGCGAAAGGACATCCTCGCCTCCGGGATGATGCGCCACGCGCGTGAAGCGCTTGACGCAGCCAACCTTGTCCTCCTGATGGTCGAACCGCCCCGACCCCCCGGTCAGGTCGAGCGAGACATCGTCCAGGAGATCAACGCGGCTGACCCGCCCCTTCCCACCATCGCCGTCATCAACAAGGTCGACACGGTGCGCAAGTCTGCAGTTCTGCCGGTCATCGAGGCCTACGCGGAGTTGCACCCGTTTCGCGAGATCATCCCCACCAGCGTCATCGTGGACGACGGCCTGGACGTCCTGATCGAGCGCGTCGTCGCTCATCTCCCGGAAGCCAAGCCGCTGTTCCCCGAAGATCAGTTGACCGACCGGACCGAGCGTTTCATCGTCTCCGAAATTATCCGGGAAAAAGTCTTCGAACAATTCGGAGACGAGATCCCGTACGCCAACGCGGTCCGAATCGATGAATTCGTCGAGGCCTCGGCGGAGCACGCCGGAAAGGACTTCATCGCGGCGACCGTGTTCGTGGACCGCCCAACACAAAAGGGCATCCTCGTTGGCCGCAGCGGTCAGGCGATGAAGAGCATCGGCGCAGCCGCCCGGCCCATTATCGAGGAGACCCTCGGCCGCTCCGCTTTTCTATCGCTCTGGGTCAAGGTCCAGCGCGACTGGCGGCGCGACCAGCAGTTCATCAGGTCGCTCGAGGACCAGTAACCGTGGCCCGATAGAGCCCTCGCCGCGCTATGTAGCCCGCGACGACGTCCGGCACCAGGCCACCCACGTCCTCTCCTCGTTCCAACCGTCCCCGTAACCCCGACGAACTGACGTCTATCCGCGGGGCCTCGTGCAGCACATCCGTCCGTAACGAGACGCCCGGTACGCGGGAGTCCATATCTGCGAGATCAATCGGCGGACCATCCACCCTCGGCATCACCGCAAACCGGCATAGCTCAATCAACTCCGACGGCCTGCTCCAAAGATGCAACTCCGCGAACGCGTCTTGCCCCAAGATGAAATACACCTCGGCGTTCGCTCCCAACTGTTCACGGATGCTCAGCAGCGTATCAACCGTGTACGAGGGTCCCGGCCGGCGCATCTCGAGGTCCGACACATCGAACTGGTCGTTTCCTTCCGTGGCCAACCGCACCATCTCCAGGCGATCCGCGGCTGGCGCAACGTCATCGCCTTTCTTCATCCACTGGAGCCCCGCGGGCACGAACGTCACACGCTCCAGGTTCAGCGCCAGACGCGCCTCCTCGGCGATGCGCAGGTGGCCGACATGGATCGGGTCGAAGCTACCCCCCAGGATCCCGGTCCTGGATGCCGACCGCGTCGTCACCTCCAGGTCATCTCGGCACTGCCGATGAGAACGGAGTCCCCGGGTTTAGCACCGGCGGCTTCCAAGGCGTGAACCGCACCGATCCGGTTCAATTCGCTCCAGAATTGAGCCTCGACGAAAGAATCATTCATGTTCACACCACCCGCCAGCCGTTCCACTCGTGGATCGGTGACTCGCCACTCACCATCGGCGAGCTGAGTAACCTCTGGACGGATGTTCGCCGGCGGTGGCCGAAGGACCGCGACCCGCTTGGGTGTCCCAGCGGCGGCGGCTTTCTCCCGCTGTGCTTCCCGGGTCTCCTTCACCATCTCGTGGGCAGCTCGCATCAGGCCGGTGACGCCCTCTCCATTCGCGGCAGAGATGAATCCATCCAGTTGGACCCCGGCCGCCGCAAACTCCGTCTCCAGTTCGGCCTGTCGCCCCACGACCTCTGGGATATCCACCTTGTTGATCACGACCAGTTGCGGACGCGTATCGAGGCCCTCGCCGTAGAGCCGTAGCTCCTCGTTCACCGTCCGCCACGAACCTAACGGATCCTCGTCTTCCCCATCAACGACGTGGATTAACACCGCCGTTCGTTCGACGTGGCGAAGGAACTGATCGCCCAGCCCTTTCCCCTCGTGCGCACCCTCAATCATCCCTGGGATGTCTGCCACCACGATGCTTGCCCACCCGATGTTCACCACTCCCAGGTTCGGCTCCGTGGTCGTGAAGGGATATGCGCCGATCTGCGGGTTCGCGCCGGAAGCTGCAGCGAGGAGACTTGACTTCCCCGCATTCGGTAGGCCAACCACCCCTACATCTGCCAGCAGCTTCAACTCGAGTTCAAGTTCGACTTCTTCGCTCTCTAATCCGGTTTCTGCAAGTCGAGGCGCCCGGTTTGTCGACGTCCTGAATCGAGAGTTACCTCGCCCGCCATCACCACCATGGCACACCACAACGGACGCACCGACTTCGTCGAGATCGATGATCTCCTCGGTGCCCTCATGCGTCCACTTCACCAGAGTTCCTGCTGGTACCGACAGGGACAGGCTCTCGCCGCTCTTCCCAGTCTTGTTTCTTGACGTGCCGTCATTCCCGTTCTTCGCTTGATACCGCTTCCTCTGGCGGTATTCGCCAAGAGTCACTCGATCGTCGACCGCCGTGACAATCAAGTCCCCACCCCGACCGCCATCGCCGCCATCAGGTCCGCCAAACGGCACGTACTTCTCGTGCCGAAAGCTCACGGCTCCTCGGCCTCCCCGACCGCTCCCCACTTGAAGGATGACGCTATCAATCATTTCTCAAATATCTCAGAAGCAGCTTAGTTATATGAACAGTAGTTGTTGGTGAATAGGCTCGGGGAAAGCGCAGGTATGCGTATCGCGATACGAAGGGGAAACTCTGTGAAGAGAAGGGGTCTACGTCGAGGAGTGGTTGGGGGCCGCGTTGGTGATAGACACGAGGTCTTCACCCAGAGAAGGGTCGCTGGTGGAAAGGCGGTGGATCTTCGAAACCCCATGGTGGACGGTCGTATGGTCCCGGTTCCCAAAGAGACGGCCGATTTGTTCCAGAGACAGGGCTGTATGCGCACGTAACAGGTACATGGCGACGTGGCGTGCGTGAACCGTCGTTCGCTCCCTGCTCGGGCCGCCCAGCGCCGCAGGAGACACCTGGTAGAACGAAGCGGTTGCGTGGAGAATCGCAGAGGGCGCGTGGCCCTGGCCGGCCGGGATGACTGACGACTCCGACGTGAGCGCGCGAGTCGCCAGTTCCAATGTCAATGGTTCTTCGGTGAGTGTTGAGAGCGCTGTCACCTTGGCGAGCTCGCCTTCCATATGGCGGACGCTCAAGGACGGCCGGGACGCGATGAACTGGACCACGGCATCTGGCACCACCACGGGCGAGCGAGTCGCCTTGAACGCAAGAATCGCCTCGCGCGAATCATGGTCAGGTGGAGTTAGCGCCACCTCTAGGCCCACCTCGAACCGCGAAGCTAGCCTCCGATGAGTGAACGGCAGGTGGTCAAGAGGTCGATCTGCCGAGAGGACCACCTGCCGCGACTCGCGAAGCAGCACTGCGCATGTGTTGAAGAAACTCTCCTCGCTGCGCTGCTTCCCACAGAGAAATTGAAGGTCGTCGATGATTAGCACCTGGGCCGATCGGTAACGCTGCTCGAACTTGCTCGCCTGTTTCTCACGGGCGGACGACACGAACTCTGTCACGAATTGCTCCGCTGACACGAGGAGCGTCGTCTCTTCGTGCGACTGGGTGATGTTGGCTACCGCGTGAAGGAGGTGCGTCTTCCCGAGCCCGGGCGGACCAGAGACGAACAATGGGTTGTACGAGTGGCCTGGGTGGTTCGCCACCTTCGTCGCCGCCGCGAATGCGAACTTGTTCGCCGGTGCCGGCACGAACGTGTCGAACGTCATCTCAGGGTTCGGACGTTGACCCATGAACCGCGGCCGACGAGCATCCGGCCCCCGCGAGGGAGTCGATGTGCTCCCGGAGAGGCGCGAGGCGCGAGGCGCGGACGGCGGACTCGCCGCCCGCGGGGACCCTGCGCCCGCGGTTTCCGGTTCTGACCACTCGGGCCCTGACTCCTGGACTGCGAAGCGCACGTCTATGTGACGCTTGAGGACGTCGGACAACGTCCGTTCGATCAGCGAGCGCATCCGCTTGTTTAGCCAATCGGCAACGAAGCTGTTCGGCACTCCCACCGTGAAGGAGTCCTTATCGCGAGAGTGCCCTTCGGTGCCGCGGAACCACGTCTCGAATGCCACTGAACTCACCTGGATCTCGAGGATGCCGAGGGCAGTCCTCCAGATGTCCGGTGCCGAATTCGCAGGCATGGCGATACTGTCCCCCCGAGGTTGGGCTTTGAGAAAAAACGGGATTGCAACCAGGCGGTGAGCCGCTCTCCCATACCCCCGAACGGGGAGTGGCGCCTGATGAGTCAGGCTAGGCCAGCGCCGTTTTCGGCGTCAAACACTGCCCCGGAGCATGGCAATTGGTGCGAACCCCATTACATGGCGGGCCGACCCCAGCGGCATTGCAGCACGCTCTCCATAGCTCGATAATCCTTGGACTTTCACCGTTCTCAGAAAGGGTTTCCCCCGTTTAGAACCAATGAGCGTATGCCCAACTCCAACCCGCTGATCAACTGCATCTTCCTCGGAACATCGTCGTTCGCGGTCCCCACGCTACGAGCACTGGCGGAGGGGGCTGAGACGTCGCCCGCCGTGGTCTACACACAGCCGGATCAACCCGCCGGCCGGGGACGTCGGCCACGAGCATCGCCGGTGAAAGAGGCGGCGGAGGAACTCGGCCTCCCGGTCGTCCAGCCGGTGAGACTGCGAGCGCCAGAGGAGGTCGACAGGTTGCGTTCATTCGAGCCAGCGGTGCTCGTCTTGGCGGCCTATGGCCAGATACTGCCGGCGCGCATCCTCGACGTGCCTCCGCACGGAGGGTTGAACGTGCATCCGTCGCTACTACCGAAGCATCGCGGGCCGTCCCCGGTTGCCACCGCCATTCTCGAGGGTGACGAGGTCACCGGTGTTTCGATCTTCTCGATGGATGCGGGCATGGACTCTGGCCCCGTCCTCGCGCGACGTGAAATCGCCATCGGGCTCTGGGAAACCGCCGAAACGCTTACGGACCGACTCGCGGAACACGGCGCGCGCCTGCTCATGGAAGTCGTCGGACCATGGGTCGGCGGATCCCTCGCGGCGGAACCGCAGGACGCCTCCAGCGTGACGACGACTCGTCTCCTGAGCCGTGAAGATGCGGTCATCGACTTCTCTCAGCCTGCCAGCGCACTCGCGAACCGAGTCCGGGCCCTCGATCCGTGGCCCGGGACCGCGACTACGCTCGACGGACAGCGGTTCAACATCCGTGCCGCCCATGCCTCCGATACCGAAACTCCGCCGGGTGCGCTTGGAGAGGTCGTATCGCTCGTTGCCGGCGTCATCGGCATGGTCGTCGGCGACGGAACGGTGCTCGTGCTCGACCGAGTTCAGATCGCTGGTAAGCGACCGATGGATGCAGACGAGTTCGTCCGGGGCAGACGGGACTTCGTAGGAACTGTCCTTCCTTCGTAGGATCTGAACCTACGGCGCCGCGCCCCCGCGATTGAAGTATCTGGACAGGGCCCTCGCCTCGAGACGCAGTCCAACCCAGAGGAAAAACAGCAGAACCGGAGCTGCAGCGATCCCAAAACCTTTGAACTGACCCCGAACTTCGTGTACGACTGCAGCCGAGTTCGTTTCGCCGGATTCGATCCGGTACTTATGGTCCAGGATCAGCGAAGGCGTTCGGATCGAAGGACGATGAGACTCGGTGGCTCGAACGCCGCGACCTCGACGAACTGATCGCCCATCCCGCGCGTCGAGAGACGGAATCGGCTCTCCCGACGCCGATTGGGCCTACGTCTTCGCGTGATGCCGCCCGCACCGTTGGTGGCCACGTTGCCCCTGTCGTCACGTCCGCGACCGAGGCGAATACCTTTCCCGCCGGCCCGAAAACGATCTGCGTGAGCCGGAATTTCGACATCCCGAGTAACCCTGTTCTTTCGAACGGCGGCGGTTCGGTGACGGTTCTATCACGGGCCTATACGAGCGAACGCGCCTGATTCGAAGCCGCGGAGCGATGGTGAAACGGGAAACCCTTCGAACGGCCCTGTAGCAATTCCGCGAGCTCGACCGGACCTGCGCCTCAGTCCAGTAGCTTCCCCGGGTTCAGGATCCCCGACGGGTCCAGGGCCGTCTTCAGACGGCGGATCAGTTCCCTGCCGCCGGCACCCAACTCGCGCCCGTAAGCGCCTTTCATCCGGAGCCCCACGCCGTGGCAGTACTCCACGGTGCCGCCCATCTCGAGTGCCAGGTCGATGAACCGGTCGGACACCTCGCGCATCTTCTCGCGTCCCCGGTCGGAGCCCCCAGGGTCGGTCGCGATGATCGAAAACATCTCGGGCTCCCCCCAGATCGCTACCTCTTTGACCTGGAACCCCTCCGACTGGAACAGCGGGATCCCTTGGTAGCGAAGGTTCAGCACCTGCGAGATCGGGACCGCCGTATGGATGTACGCGAACCCGCCGCCACCGTCCTCCCTCCATGGATGCCGCTGGCCGGTCCCCCTCTCGTCGGCGTACCGCTCGCCGGCGGCGTGCCGCTCTTCCCAGAAGCGCTGTGCCTCTGCCGGGCCAAGGTCCTTGCCCGAATAGTTCGAGACGATCTCCCAGATCGTGCCTTCGAGGGCATCCACTTCCATCGATGAGGACCCCTCTAGGCTCATGTGGAGTACGGAGCGACCGGGCGCGTCTGCCTCGATAGCTTGGCCGCCCTCCTCCGTCATTTCCTCCTCGGCGAAATCCACCATCGCTGGGATGATTCCTTCGGTCGCGAACCGGCAGATCGCGAAGAATCCGCTCGGGAAGCTCGGGAACTCGAGTGCGTAATGGCGTCGTTCCTCGGGCTGCGGAAAGAGACGGATCGTAGCCTCCGTAATGACTCCGAATGCCCCGTCGGTGCCGATGAACAGGCTCGTCATGTCCAGGCCTGTGCTCACGTTTCGAGGTAGTTCACGGGTCCGCACTACCTCTCCCGTGGGCAGCACGACCTCCAGCGCCAGCACCTGCCGTCCCATGGTTCCGTACTTCGCGGCCATGTACCCGACACCGTTCGTTGAGACCGCTCCGCCGACGGACGCCACCGGCTGGCTCCACGGGTCGTGGCCCACGAACATGCCGCCGACCTGTGCCAGCTTGTCCAGCTCCCCGAGGATCACGCCGGGTTGGACCCGGGCCAGGCGGTCCTCCAGGCTGATGTCCAACACCTTGTCCATGCTTCCCATGTCAAGGACGATCCCGCCGTCCATCGAAACTGCGCCGCCCATGACCCCAGTCCCGGCGCCGTATGGGACGACCGGGGTCCCCACGCGCGTCGCCAGCTTCATAATCTCCGAGACGTGGGCCGTCGATCCCGGGCGCACGACCGCGAGCGGAGCCCGAGGAGCTTCGAGTCCCCACCTCTCATGGCGGACGGCATCGCGCGTGTAATCGGACAGTGTCTGCTCGTCCGTGAACACTTGGTCACGGCTCACGATCTGGGTGACTTCACCCAGGAACTCGGCGGGTTCCATCAGGTAGCGCTCCTAGCTGAGCAGAGTGGAAACTCAGGCTAGCACAGCCCGCGGGTTCGACAGAGGGCTACGTGGGGCTCCCGAAGATCACCAGCAACACCCCGGATACGACCAGCAGCGCTCCCGCCACTATCCGTTTGGTGATCCGTTCACTTTGCCGAAAGAACACCGCAGCCAGCCCCAGTGTCAGCAGTGGGCTGATTCCGATGATTGGCACGATCACCGTGACTGGAGCCCGCGCCAGTGCGAAGAAGCTCAGGAACACTCCGTTCGACGCAAGCAGTCCCGCGATGGCAACCCAGAGCAGATTCCGCTTCGGCGCCCGCAGGTCCTTACCGAGCGAGGGTAACGCCGCAAAGAACAGGACGGTTGCTCCGGCGACGAAGGCGATGACGGACCCAACCTGTGGCGGCGTATCGCCATCCCCGCTCACGAGGGCCTTGGTCACGATCTGTGCGCTCCCGTACGCCATGATCGACGTCACTGATGCGAGGACTCCCATGACCGCCGGTTGCTTGAGTCGGCCGGTCAGGCGACGATGAGTTGGCGACTGATTCGTTTCGGGACTCGCCACTAGCTCTCCTCGGTCACGATCAACGCGATGCCACCCGTCACCGCGACGATTCCGATACCCAGCGGCAGCGTTAGAACCTCGTTGAGGAAGATGACCGCCAACGCTGCGGAAACGATCGGGACCGCGCCACCGATCGCGGTGGCGCGCCCAACCCCGATCAAC
>JASLZO010000403.1 GCA_030754805.1 Dehalococcoidia bacterium | reverse complement strand
TCGAGGTTCATTTCGCATATTCTCACGGGAAGTAATCGTGCGATTTGGTGTTGCGTCGGTCATCTGGGAAATCTCGGTGAGAGTCTGTGCCTGTTCATCGAGCGCGCTGCAGCGCGCTCGAAACGCTTCCGGCGTCTGATACCCCAAGGCGCTATGCGGGCGACGCCGATTGTAGTCCTCCCGCCACTGCTTGGCGAGAACCGTCGCCTCCGTCAAGCTCGTGAACTCCTCGATGTTCAGCAGCTCGTCCCGAAGACGGCTGTGGAACGACTCGGCGTATCCGTTCTGCCAGGGCGCACCCGGCTCGACGTACAACGGTCCCACACGAGCATGAGCTAGCCAATCCCGAACCTCCTTCGCGATGAACTCAGGGCCGTTGTCGCTTCGAATCCGTTTCGGCGAACCATGACGAGCGAAGCACTTCATCAGGTGATGCACCACCTCTGTCGAGGTCACGCTCCGGTCCACCTCCAACGCCACGCATTCCCGCGTGAACTCGTCCAC
>JASLZO010000402.1 GCA_030754805.1 Dehalococcoidia bacterium | reverse complement strand
GAACGTTCGTTTGGAACCTTCCCGTTTGAACGTTCGTTTGGAACCTTCGTTTGGGACCTTCGTTCGAACGTTCGTTTGGAACCTTCCCGTTTGAACGTTCGTTTGGAACCTTCGTTTGAAACCTTCGTTTGAACGTTCGTTTGGAACCTTCCCGTTTGAACGTTCGTTTGGAACCTTCGTTTGGGACCTTCGTTCGAACGTTCGTTTGGAACCTTCCCGTTTGAACGTTCGTTTGGAACCTTCGTTTGAAACCTTCGTTCGAACGTTCGTTTGGAACCTTCCCGTTTGAACGTTCGTTTGGAACCTTCGTTTGGGACCTTCGTTCGAACGTTCGTTTGGAACCTTCCCGTTTGAACGTTCGTTTGGAACCTTCGTTTGGAACCTTCGTTTGAACGTTCGTTTGGAACCTTCCCGTTTGAACGTTCGTTTGGAACCTTCGTTTGGGACCTTCGTTCGAACGTTCGTTTGGAACCTTCCCGTTTGAACGTTCGTTTGGAACCTTCGTTTGG
>JASLZO010000401.1 GCA_030754805.1 Dehalococcoidia bacterium | reverse complement strand
GTGCCCGTCGACGGCGTCAGATTCCGTCACGGGCGGGCCCCCGTCGGCGCCAGGGCGCTCAGGCAGGGCGCGGGTGCCCGTCGACGGCGTCAGATTCCGTCACGGGCGGGCCCCCGTCGGCGCCAGGGCGCTCAGGCAGGGCGCGTGTGCCCGTCGACGGCGTCAGATTCCGTCACGGGCGGGCCCCCGTCGGCGCCAGGGCGCTCAGGCAGGGCGCGGGTGCCCGTCGACGGCGTCAGATTCCGTCACGGGCGGGCCCCCGTCGGCGCCAGGGCGCTCAGGCAGGGCGCGGGTGCCCGTCGACGGCGTCAGATTCCGTCACGGGCGGGCCCCCGTCGGCGCCAGGGCGCTCAGGCAGGGCGCGGGTGCCCGTCGACGCCGTCAGATTCCGTCACGGGCGGGCCCCCGTCGGCGCCAGGGCGCTCAGGCAGGGCGCGGGTGCCCGTCGACGGCGTCAGATTCCGTCACGGGCGGGGCCCCGTCGGCGCCAGGGCGCTCAGGCAGGGCGCG
>JASLZO010000400.1 GCA_030754805.1 Dehalococcoidia bacterium | reverse complement strand
TATATACCCACCTTGTACATCCAATCCACCTTCAGTCAGGTTGAGTCGTTCCTGATTGAAGGTGACGGGCGGTACAATTTTCAAGCGCCACATCTCAGCTCTTGAGCCGCCCTGGTGGTACATTATCTCTCCGCCATTCACACGGAAACTGTCTAGAAAGGACCGAGACGGCTATCGGATCTATCTCACAGAGGAGGGAGGAATGGACGTTGGAGTTTGACAGACCCAATTCGAATCCACCGATCCCAGAAAATAACCCGACAGAGGTCAGCCGTCCGGTGGGACTCTCATCGGCGCCCAATTCCAATTGTGTTGGTGAGAGCATAGTCTTGGATCGCATTACTCTACTACTCGTGCAGTCCTAGGGGAACCAACGGCCCTTGGACTACATGTCCATCTGCGTAGTTCCACCAACGGCCGATCGAGTTCTTCCTTACCTCGTCGAGGAAGAACACGCTTTCTATTTCACACTGAGGGCAAGTCTTGTATGTCATGAACGGATGCAAGGTCA
>JASLZO010000003.1 GCA_030754805.1 Dehalococcoidia bacterium | reverse complement strand
GATGCTAAAGCCTGAGGCGAAGGAGTTGCTTGCCGGGCTGATGTAGCGAGCGCACTCGTACGCTTGCCCAGCCCGAAACGCGACCCCGAACTTGTTTCGAGGTCGTTTGTTTTGTCACCAACCCACGCGATGAAACGTGGACGGACTGAAAGTCGCATGATATCGTTTCGCGTCGATAATCCCGTATCTCAATAGGGACGCCGACAGACGAGGGTTGGAGAGCACCGCGTTATGGAACGCCTGAACGAATTGCCCACGATTGATGTTCGAACGGCCTATTTGATATCGGTCGCATCCGCCGCCGCCGTTCGGGATGAGGATTCTGTCCGGCGACACGCCGAACTCGCCGTGGGTGCTGGTGCCACACGAGAGGACATTCTCGAGGCAATCGAACTCGCGGGGCGGGCCGCACAGTTCGCGGTACAGTCTGCCGGTCTCCGTGCGTATGGACTCAACGATGCTCAGCCGCGCAGGCGCAGAGGCAGTCCTCCCTCGGACAGTCGTTCAGGGGGAACGCTCTCTCAAGCCGCCGTCACTCCGACAGCCCGGCCCGTCGTTCCTGATTTCCCATCTCGAGAGGGGTTTTGGGAGGCGCTCGTCGAGCGTTTCCAGAAGGCCGTACCAGACGCCCGGCTTTCTCGGAGTACCAGCCCGTACTGGCGCGCGGTCCGACTTGGCCGCGGTCGCCTTCAATTGAATTGGGCCTTCCGACGCCGTGGCAACTTCGCGGTCCAGATCGTGATCGGTGGCGGCACCGGCGATTCCGCTGCCCACGAAGCTGTGCGTGACGCGGTCGCCGCGGTCGCCGAGCAACCGACGATCCTCGAGATGGATCGCGGACAGCGAGCCGCCGTCGCCGTCTACTACCCGGGGCGCGGGGAAAACCTCACTGAGTCTGCCGCGGACTGGGGGGTGGCTGTAATGTCCCGATTGTATCGCATCCTGAGCTTGGTCGAAGGACGGCGCAGGCGGCGGGGTCGACGACGGCGCCGTCCGGATGCAGAAACCATGGAGGGACGGCTCCTGGACGCCGTGGAGCCCTTCCTGCCAAGCCAACGCGTTGCCTGATACCTCCGCGCCGCACCGATTCGTGCCGCGCAGTTGGGGTCCGTGAACAGAGCTGCAATATCGGTCCGATTCCTTCTAGTTACCATACAGGGCGGTCTCGTGGCGCCACTCGCCGCGTTGGGAGTCCGACCGAATCATGTGACGTTCGCCGGGTTCTTAATCGCGGCCGGGTCCGGCTACCTGGTGTGGGAGGGATCGCTCCAACTAGCCGGTGCTCTGTACCTTTTTGGCAGTTCACTGGATGCGTTGGACGGCGCCTTGGCCAGGCGAACCGGGACGACGTCGGTGTTCGGTGCTTTTTTCGATTCTTTACTGGACCGCGCGAGCGAAGGGGCGTTGCTGCTCGGCCTAGCCGTGTACCTTGCGCAGGCAGGCGACCACGCAGGCGTGGCTCTCACGGTCGCAGCCCTCTCGAGTTCCTTCCTCGTCAGCTACGCGAGGGCCCGCGGGGAGAGTCTCGGTGTCATAGTCCTAAGTGGCATCGCACCGCGCACCGTGAGGGTGCTCGTATTGGCGGTCGGGCTTATCGCTGGAGTTCCGCTCCTTGCCCTCGGAATCGTCACGGCAATCTCGACGGTAACCGTGGTTCAGCGCACAGTAGCAGTCTTCAGAACACCTCCACCGGACTGAATGAAAACGCCCCGATAAACCTGTCCCGTCTAGATTCCGGGCAATCCCTCGTCGCTATCGATGAGCGCGAACCCGCGGATCACCGTTTGCAGTTCTTGGTTCCTCGCGAGGTATGCAGCCGTCGGCGCGACCGATCGAACGACGAACGCTTCGTCTCCGAACGGCAACTCGCCATCACTTTGTGGCCGGATGACAACGAGAATGTCGCCCGCGAGCAACGAATCACCAGAAATCGCGTACCGAGTGACGAAGGCGAGAGTACCATCCTCCATCGAACGTATCTCGGCGAGCGTCGCTTCAAACCCTGGAGAATCAAACGCTGCCATATCAAGAATCGCCTGCCCGTATCCCCGCAGGTGCGTCTCGTGGTCAATTTCGGGGACCTTGGGTGGCGGGAACCTTCTGGAGATATCGACGATGATCAATCCGTCCGGCGAGAGGATCGACATCACGACGCCCTCGCCCTCGTTCCCCGTGCCGGACAACGTCCAACCCTCGGGGTACTCCAGTTTGTAGCCTAGGACCATGTCCGCGAACCTGGCGACCCCGTCGACCGGTGAGCCGAAGATTCCCGCCGGGACATCGGTCGTCTCCAGTGTGGGGGTTGAAACCGGCTCCGTATCGTCGCTAGCAGACCCCATCAAGTTCAGCATCACGGGCACCGACCCGATTCCCACCAGAATCACGATCCCCACCACCAGGAGGTTCTTCTTCCCACGACCGCGATCCATCATGCACCTGAGACGCCGACGCGCTGCCGCAGGAACGCGAGCAAGAACCCGTCAAGCTCGCCGTTCAGCACCCCTTCAGGATCCGGGGATTCGAAATCGGTCCGGTGGTCCTTCACCATCTTGTACGGGTGAAGCACGTACGACCGGATCTGGTTCCCCCATTCGGCGGAAACGTGTTCTCCGCGAAGTTTCGCCTCTTCTTCTCTTCGACGAACGAGTTCTTGCTCCATCAACCGGGCGTTCAGGATCTTAAAGGCAATGTCCCTGTTCCGAGCCTGGGAGCGTTCGTTCTGAACGGAGACAGTGATGCCGGACGGCTCATGGACAAGCCGGACCGCGGTGGAGTTCTTCTGGACATTCTGGCCTCCTGCACCGCTCGACCGGAAGTAGTCGATCCGAACGTCATCCGGGTTCACGTCGATGTCCCCGACGTCCTCGACCTCCGGGAGCACGTCGACCCGCGCGAAAGACGTGTGTCGCAGGTGCTGGTTGTCGAACGGGGAAAGCCGGACCAGTCGGTGGACACCGGCTTCGGCCTTCAGGTAACCGTACGCGTCCTGTCCCGCGATCTCGATATCGGCTCGTTTGATCCCGGCCTCTTCGCCATCGACCCAGTCCAATACGCGAGGTTTGTACCCGTGGGACTCGCCCCACCGGGTGAACATGGTGACGAGCATCTGGGCCCAATCCTGGGAGTCGATCCCTCCGGCTCCTGCCTGTACCGAGACGATCGCGCCATTCCCGTCATAAGGGCCGCCAAGCATCGCCCGCATCTCCAAACTTTCGAGTTCTTTCCCGACCGATTCGAGGTCCTGGCGAAGTTCGCCCTCGAGTTCGCGGGTGCCCTCGGCGATCGCCATCTGCACCAACTCGACGGTCGACGCCAACCGCTCGTCCAGTGAACGCCACGTCTCGATCGTGTTCCGCAACCCGGCCGCGTGCTTCAGTGACTCTTGTGCCGTGATCTGGTCGTCCCAGAAACCGGGCTGAGAGGCCTCGCGATCAAGACGTTGGAGTTCCGCTTCCTTTACTGGAAGATCAAAGACGCTCCAGGTAGCCCGTTATCCGGGAACGTAGCTCGGTCGATTCGCCTTGAAGGTCTTGCATGTCGTTCGCACCCGCTCTCCTGCACTATGGAATCAGCTTATTTGATTGGGCGTCCCACGAGATTCGACAACCCGTTCGTTCAGTTCGACCATGGCGCCCGCCAGTAAGATAGCGAGCACGCTGTCAGACGCGAATTTCTCTTCTAACCGGACGAATATGACCTCCGATTTACACCGCACACCGCGCGGCACCGCGGACATCCTCCCCGACGATCAGCCGTATTGGGATTGGATCCGGGACACCGCTCGTGAAGTCACACGCCGGTTCGACTATCGCCGTATCGATACCCCAGTCTTCGAAGGCACGTCGGTCTTCGTCCGCACCGTCGGTGAGGGCACCGACATCGTCGAGAAAGAGATGTACACGTTCCTCGACCGTGGTGACGATCAACTGACGCTCCGGCCGGAGGGCACGGCCCCTGTCTGTCGCGCCTATCTCCAACACGGGATGCACTCGCTCCCACAGCCTGTTCGAATGTTCTACATCGCCCCGATCTTCCGGTATGAGCGCCCGCAGGCGGGCCGGTACCGCCAGCACTGGCAGTTTGGTGTCGAGGCGATTGGAGACCCTAACCCGGAGGTCGATGCGGAGACCATTCACCTTCTGTGGTCGTTCCTGGCCGAACTGGGCCTTCAGGATCTGAGTCTCCGCCTCAACTCGATCGGTGATACGGTCTGTCGCCCCGCGTACCTCGATGCGCTCAGGGCGCACTACCAACCCAGGCTGGGCGAGGTCTGTGATGACTGTCGCGTCCGGTATGAGAAGAACCCACTCCGCCTGCTCGATTGCAAGCAGGGCCGCTGCCAGTCGGCCATCGCGGACGCACCCCAGATCTCCGGTCTCCTGTGCGACGCGTGCGCCGAACACTTCGCCGGCGTGCGGTCAATCCTCGAGCTTTGGGAAATCCCGTACGAGATCGCACCACGGTTGGTCCGCGGGTTGGATTACTACACGCGAACGGTTTTCGAGATTCACCCCGCCGTTGAGCGGTCGCAGACGGCGCTCGGGGCGGGTGGGCGGTACGACGGGTTGATCGAGCGGCTTGGCGGCCGGCCGACACCGGGAGTTGGATTCGGGTCCGGCATCGAGCGGATGATCCTGAACCTCAAGGAGGCCGGGATCGAGCCTCCCGGTGTGGCCCGCCCGGATGTCTTCATCGTCTACCTCGGTGAACAGGCCCAGCGGAAAGCTCTCGGACTGGCAGCTGAGCTACGTGCCAACGGCCTCAGCGTCCTGGCTCCCACCGGCTCACGCAGCCTTCGAGCCCAGTTCCGCGCGGCCGATACGTCGGGGGCTCCGACCGCGATCGTCCTTGGCGACGACGAGTTGAAACGCGGAGAAGCGACTGTCCGCGACTTGAAGACCGGCGATCAGTCCTCCATCCCGATGGACCGCATCGTCGACGCTCTCTCGGTCTCCTCTCAAAGCTGAACCCCGTCGGGTATCGTTGTCGCGCGTTTTGCGGTTGCGAGAGTTTCAACGCTATGCGGGCTCGCGCCTCGCGTGATCGGGGGGGTGCAGCGTGGCCGAAATAGAACCGGGAGTTCACCGAATCGGCGTCGGCGGCGGGGAGGTCGGCGCCCCAGAAACGAACATCTACCTCGTCCAGGGCTCGAAGTCTGTTGCCTTCATCGATTCCGGATTCCCGGAGAGCGATAAGGCCGAGCCGCTCCTCCGCTACTGGCGAGAGACGCTCGGAGCCCCACCGGTGTCGTGGGTGCTGGTCAGTCATCTGCATCATGAGCACGCGGGGGGCGTGAAGCTGCTGAAGGATGCCACCGGCGCCCGGATCGGTGCTGGAGCAGCCGACGCAGCCGACATCAACAGAGAATTCGGAGCCGGGACCAAGGTCATTGACCTTGAGTTGATTGGAGACGAAACGTTTGACCTGGGCGATCGGACAATCCGGGCGATCGCGACCCCGGGCCACACCGCGGGCAACATGTGCTACTTTCTCGAGGACGCCGGGTTGCTCTGCACCGGCGATCACGTCATGGGCCAGGGCACGGTCGTCGTCCGGACCGATCAGGGCGGATCGATGGCGGACCACGTTGCATCGCTCCGGCTCCTAAAAGACCTCGGTGCAAACAAGATGTTGTCCGGGCACGGGCCGGAGGTCACCGATGTGAATGCCAAGATCGATGAACTCGTGAGCCATCGCGAACAACGGGAGTTGCAGTTCGTCGAGTTGCTGAAAGACGGGGTCACGACCATCGACGAGATGTTGCGCCGACTCTACCGCGACACGCCGGAAAGGCTGTTGACGCTGGCACGCCACCAGGCGATCGCACACCTGGAGAAACTCCGCGAGGAAGGCCGTGCAGTCCTCATTGAGGAAGACATCTCGTATCGCCAAGCCTGATCGACACATTCGACATCCGAGGGTCTCATATCTGAAATGCCTTGTGGAGCCCTGTTCTCCGGTGGCGCAGACACCCCACCAGCGGTAGAATGCCCCACGAAGCGAACAAGGGGTAGGTTCGGGATTTCGCCTCTTTCGATAGTCTCCGGCTTGGGGGTCGGCGCGGTCTGAATGGCCGTGCCACAGGCCCACCCTCAAGTTCGAGAGGCATCCGGGGCTCATTCAAACAAGCTTGTCCGTACCCGCCCTTCGGCTAAACAGGGGGTCGCGAATCGTGCCGAGTACCGCGAATGCCACAGACGGGAAACATGGTCCCGTCAGTTCGTTCGGTGGGGGATTGGCGGGCCCTCCAGTCAACTCGGCGTTCGAGCGAACACTCAGCGACCTGATTGCTGTTACCAAACGCGGACACGACCCCGCCAGCGAGTACTTCAATCCTTCCGACGAATGGCTGCGGGCGCGCATGCGAATCCTCCAGGACCTTCCGGCAGGTGCGCAGGCCGAACTGCTCGAAGAGGCTGCGGTCGTCGAGCGAGAAGCCACGGGGGCTGACGCGGAGGGCAAGGCAGCGAGTCGTGCATGGGCGGATGCGGCGATTAGGCTCGACAGCGGCGGCCTCGGCTTCTTCTCGCAGCTTGGCGTGGCTCGCCGTCCCGATCTGACCCAGTACTTCATTGACGGCTATGACCAGAACCGAGACTCGCTCGCGTTCAGTCCGGAAAATCAGGAACTCTTCGCGGAGATCCTGCCCCACATCACCGCGGCGTTCCGCTCGACCCTTGCGGATGGAACCACCGTCACACAGACGGATCGGCGCATCGGCGACGTCCCGGAGCGTTCGTTCCACGCTCGCCAGATGCTGTTCGGCACGCGATACCTCCATCTGCCATACATGTGGAAGCAATTGACTTTCGAGTTGCCCTCACGACAGCGTGTCGCAGAACCCGACATCCTGGAAGTCTCGCTGCCGAACTGGCTCGAGGACATCACCTTCCCTACTGACCTGAAGGCGCGGATCGAAAAGGTCGGTCTGACAAAGCTGGTTTTCAAGGCCCCGAAGAGGGGCCTCTCGCTCCATCTGGGCTTTGACTATCTGGGCGAGCACAAGATGGGCCCCCTGTCCATCGCGATGTTCAAGGCGAAAGAAGCCGATGGGCTCGCCGTCCAGGCAGCTTTGAGCGTCGCCCACGTCGACACGGTGGACGGGAAACGGCGGAACACCGCGCTCGTCACCCTCGGGCCCTCGCTTCACGGCAAGAGCACCCTGACGATCATGCTCGAACTCGCGGACAGCGACCTCGCGAAGTTGCTGAAGCGCAAGACGGACCTGACCGAGGGCGTCTATCCGATGAACGACGACATCATCTTGCTCCAAAAGACCGCGCGTCCATCGCGCTTCTCCAGAAACGGGAAAACAATCGAGATAACCAGGACCATCGACGGCACCGAGGACAACTTCTACGCGGTTCCGTTCCGGCTCGACCACACAGATGACCCGATCACTTACGACGTCCTCCGCGGCAGCGCCGACGAGCCGAATCCAAGCGAGATCCTCGAAAACGTTCCCGTTTCGGCGGAAAGCGGCACGCCGAACTTCTTCCGCAACCCGGTCCGCAACATGAGGATGATCCTTTCCCGGTCAAGACTGGTGGAGCGCCGGAATGCGAGCGCCGTACTCGAGGCCATAACCGGTGGGGAGCTGGATGACTCCGTTCACGTTCCCATGGAGCACATGGACCGGCTGATCTGGCAGGGCGTCATGCGCCAAAACACCGTTGTCCCGCCACTGGTCCGCCTGACGGCGGAACAGTACATCCGGTCGCTGATGTTCGGAGAGGCTGTCCAGACCGGCGCCGCCGCTGGCGCGATCGGCAGACCTTACGTGGAATACTTCTCCGACCCCTTCATCATCGGGCTCGAGGACGACAACGCGAACATCATGTACCGCATCCTCCGCGAGATCACCGAAGGAGGCATGGACCAGGAGTTCTACATCTTCAACACGGGTGGGGTCGGAGCTGACTCCAACGACGCGATGACCGGCGACGGGTACCGGAAGATCACGCGTGAAGTGACGCTGATGTTGCAGGAGGCGCTGCTCAGGAATGCCGTGAAGTTCGAGCATGATTCCGCCCTGGGTACGGATGTCGCGGTTGCCATCGTCGATGCCTCCGGCGGAGAGGTCATGGACCTTCGGCAGGACTGGTTACCGAAGGGCATCTATGGGGACGCCGAGTACGAGAGGCGCATGAAGGAACTCAAGCGAAAGCGCTACTACGGAGACGATCAGGAGGACCGAGCGGGGATCCTTCGATACACGAAAGTCTCCACCGCGATATTTGACCAGAAGGACATTCCGGTGCCATCGGACGAGCGTGAACTCGCCTGGCTAACGTCGTTCTATTGGCACCTCGAAGGCGCGCACGAGACGCTGGCGGAAGCATCAGTCAACTCGACTTCAGGAACCGCCCCGAGTGGCGCCGATTCCGAAGCCTTGAGTCACGCGTATCGGGAATCAGCGATTCAGGGCCTCGTGTTGAGTGCGGAAGCAAAAGCCGCCGCGCAACGTCTCGGACTGACTTAACCACAACGGACTGGCTGGCGACCCGGACCGGATTTGAACCGGCGATCTTTGCCTTGACAGGGCAATATGTTAAACCAGGCTACACCACCGGGTCGCGCTTAGCCTGACCGCCATTGGCGACGGTTTTATTATCTATTCGACCACTGTGCACTTCAAGGCGCGGGCAGGTCGAAACCCAATATCACCTGAGAGATTGCACGGAAGCGGTCGTTCCGCGCGACTGGTCTCGGGCCGCCAACTCGTCGGCGCGGCTCACGCTTTCGGACGCTGTTGCTTCTTCTCTCATCGGAGCCAGTGGGCTGAAGAAGGCCGCAGCCGAAAGGTCAATCAGAGGTTGGCGTGGCCTTCGCCGAATCGATCCGCTGCCGCTGGTGACCTTCGCGAAGCCGGTCCAACGCCCTCCCGATCCGCTCGAGGCAGATGGCGCGGTCCAGGACCTCCATCGTTTCGAACAAAGGGGGTGCAGCGGTCCGTCCGGTCAGCGCGACGCGCAGCGCGCCAAACAGCTTCCGCGTACTCGAGTCGATCTCAGGAACGAGCGAGCGCAACGCCTCCTCCACCCGCTCTGCCGTCCATTCCCGGTCTAGCTCGATAAGCCGCCGTTCGGCGGCCTCCAGCCAACCTGTGACGACCGGTGCGTCCTCGGGAACGGGTTCATCGCTCAGATCAGCGCCTTCATCGACGCGACGCTTGAGCTGCTTGTCTCCCATGCCCACCCACACGAGGGCCAGCGGAAATTCCACCCCGCCCGTGTAGAAGAAGTCAGCGAGTTCTGTGATCTCGTGAAGGGTCCGCGCTCGATCCTGCACCAGTTCACACACCTCCCGGGTATATGACCAGTCCAGGGGTCGAGGCACATCACCGGGAAGTCCGCTCGTCAGGAACGGCAGAGCGGCCTCGGCGAATTGATCCGTCGGCAACTCCCTGATATACACGCCGTTGATCCAGCTCAGCTTCTCGACGTCGAAGATCGCCGGCGACGCGACGACACGGTCCAACGTGAATCCGTTCACCAGGTCCTCACGTGACATGACCGTGGTCTTGTCATCGAGCGACCACCCGAGCAGCGCGAGAAAGTTCAACATGGCGTCCGGCAGGAACCCCTGCTCCGAGTAATCCAGCAGAGCCACCGCGCCATGTCGTTTCGACAACTTGGACCGGTCCGCCCCCAGGATCAGCGGCATGTGGGCGAAGATCGGCGGGTCCCATCCGAACGCCGCGTACAGGAGAACGTGACGCGGCGTGGATGCGAGCCACTCATCGGCGCGGAACACGTGCGAAATACGCATCTCATGGTCATCGACGATGTTGGCCAGGTGATAGGTCGGAAACCCGTCCGATTTCAGCAGGACGAAGTCATCGATCAATCGATTTTCCCACGTGACCAATCCGCGGATAGCGTCCTCGAACGTCGTTTTCCCGGTGAGGGGCGTCTTGAATCGAACCACGGGGGCGGCGCCCGATGCCTCAACCTCGGCACGCTCCTCCTGGCTCAGGTTTCGGCATTTCCGGTCGTATCCCGTGGGCGCTTTCCGTTTGGTTTGCCTTTCCCGTAGGGCGTCCAGGCGCGCCGATGAGCAGTAGCAGCGATAGGCATCATCCGACTCGATCAGTCGCTCCGCCGCGTCCTGATAAAGCTGGCGCCGCTGGGACTGGACGTACGGCGCGAACGGGCCGTCAGCCGTGTCCGGACCCTCGTCCCAATCAAGGCCCAACCATCGGAGCGAGTCGAGGATTGCCTCCTCTGCGCCCTCTACCCGTCGCTCCTGATCAGTGTCCTCGATCCGGACGATGAACTTCCCAGCGTGGTGCCGGGCGAACAACCAGTTAAACAGGGCGGTCCGGATATTGCCGACGTGCGGGGTCCCGGTCGGACTCGGCGCGTAACGGACTCGAACATCGCTGGTGACCATGGCGTGGATGTGTTCCTTGCGACCCTTGGTTGGCGGCCTTCCGTGGCCGAAATATCTTATCGGCTAGGTGTCTTGCAAAGCCTTTGCCATCAATGGCTCGTAGTCTGAACCCGCAAGCGTCCGTAGTGTGTCGTCCAGGTCAGAAGGGAGCGCCACTTCCGCGACGATCGGCTCGTTCGTCATTGGGTGGTCGAACGCCAACCGCAGCGCATGCAAAAACATCCGTCTAAGCCCTTCTGGCGCGCCCCCACGGCCGTAGGTGCCGTCTCCGGCGACGGGATGGCCCATGGACGCGAAATGGATCCTGATCTGGTGCGGACGGCCCGTCTCTGGCCGGGCTACGACCAGCGAATAACCGCCGATCCGCCCGGCGACCGTGAACGCGGTGCGAGCCTCCCTTCCTCCGCGGACGACGCTCATCCTCTGCCGGTTCCTTGGGTCCCGCGCGATCGGGGCCTCAATGACCCCTTCTTCGGGTCGAAAGTTGCCTCGCAGCAGCGTGAGGTACGTCTTCTTCACTTCACGTTCAACGAAGCGCGAGGATAGCGCTTCGTGGGCAATATCAGTCTTCGCGATGAGCATCACTCCGGACGTGTCTTTGTCAAGCCGGTGTACGATTCCAGGCCGCTCTTCGCCTCCTGTCTTGGATAGCGGGGTTCCGAGCGCAAGAAGGCGCTCGATCAACGTGTCCGTCAGGTGGCCTGGTCCGGGGTGGACCGCGACTCCAGCCGGTTTGTCGATCGCCATCACGTGTTCATCTTCGAACACTACCTGCGGCGCTTCGACCGTCGACTCTCCGACTTTCGCGTCCGATGGAGGTCCCAGCCGCACCATGACCTCGTCTCCGGCGTTCAGGCTCAGTCCTGCCTTCCGCGACGGTTTCCCGTTGACCGTGATGGCCCGTTCGCGCACCATGCGCGTCAGCGCGGATCGCGACGCCCCATCGACCTTGTCCGTCAGGTAATGGTCGAGTCTCTGACCCGCATCCTCTTCGGACACGGTGAAGGAGAGAGGGCTACGGTTTTCCGTCACCGTCGGTCACAGGCATCGAGCTTTGTTCGATCGCTCCTCTGAGGCGGGGCTCCCGCTGACGCATCACGTAGAAGGCCAGCATCGCCAGTCCGATCAAGAGGGAGCTATCTGCGATGTTGAACGAAGGCCAGTGAAAGCCAGACCAGATCTGAACATCGATAAAGTCCACCACCGCCCCTCGAAACAAGCGGTCGGCGAAGTTTCCAAGCGCACCACCCATCACGAGCCCCAGGGCTACGCGAAGCAACAGGCTTTCACGACCGTTCGCCCGGTAATAGAAGATCACTGCGAGGACGCCGATCACGCTCGCCAGCATCAGGAATCCGGATTGACCCTGGAGCAATCCGAAAGCGCTTCCGGTGTTCGTCACGTGCGTGATCCGAAAGAACGAGGTGACCGACACGGCATCGCCACGGTCGATCAAGGTCGCGACCGTCTGCTTCGTCGCTTGATCGGCCGCGAAGACCACGGCGCCGACCATCACGAACGGAAGCGCCAGGAGAATGCCATTTTTCGGTCGCGTGTCCCTCTCGGGCGCCGCTTCCAGATTCATACTGTCAGTCTACGAATGGGTCGGGGGCCCGACAACCGAACGGATTACGGTTCGAAGGAAGCGCGGAAGAATCTGGCGACACGCTCCGCCATCTGCTGTTCGGACCCCCACCAGAAGTGGTCCGTTCGCGGATAGACCTCGGTTTCGGTCGGTGCAGGCATCAGGCCGGCGAGTTCCTCGATCTTCTCCACTGTGGCGAACGAATCGGCATCGCCAGTGACGAGAAGTTTCGGCATCGTCAGTTTCGCGAGACCCTCGACATCCAGATCGCCCTCCCCAGCGGCCGAGACGACCGCCAATGCGGCCAGATCAGGCGCCTCCGGGGCCGCCCCGAGGGCGACGCCACCACCGAACGAATATCCCGCCAGACCGACCTGCTTCAGCGGCGCCAAGTCATTGTTCGCGACGGCATTCATCGCAGCAATCGCGTCCATCCTCTCCTTGGTCCCGCCGCCATAGGATCCCTGGCTGTTCCCCACGCCACGGAAGTTGAACCGCATGGCCGCGATGCCACGGTCCAGTAGCGCCCGCACGATCTCGATCACCACCGTGTTGTCCATGTCACCGCCGTACTGCGGGTGGGGATGGCAGACCGCAACCCCGCCGATGGGCAGTTCTTCCCCATCGGGGAAATGGAGCCGTCCCTCCAACTCGGTCCCGCTGCTTGAGATCCGGACCGCATACTGCGGCATAGCTCAGACTCCTCGGCGCATCGGTCGGTGGCGCGTCCCATTGTGATACCGCCCGGGAGGCGGTCGCAGGACGCCTTCGCACATGGATGCTCGCTCAGGCAATGGGCGTTGCCTCGTGCTCTTCAGCCGCATCCACGAACAGTCGTTCCAAGATCAGTTTCGCCGCCTCCTTGTCCAGGGGTTCGTTGTTGTTCCCGCACTTCGGTGATTGGATGCACGACGGACACCCCTCCTCACACGGGCACTCTAGGAGGAGTTGATACGTTGCCTCCCACAGGTCCCGCAACATCTCGAACCCTCGCTCGGCGATCCCAACGCCACCCGGATGGCCATCGTAGATGAAGATCGTCGCCTCTCCCGTATCGGGGTGTTTCGGAGTGGAGAGCCCACCGATGTCCCAGCGGTCACAGAGTGCGAACAATGGCAGGAGTCCGATGGCGGCGTGTTCGAACGCGTGCAGTCCGCCCGCGACGTCCAGTTCGCGCTTTCGGACCTCTTCGACGACCGCTGGCGGGACGGTCCACCAAACGGCCTCAGTGTCGAACTCTCGAGGTGGAAGGTCGACATACTCAACCCCAAGTATCTCGCTCGTGTCGTGCCGTTTCTTCCGAAAGCCGATCACCGCGCGGGAGATGTCGACCCCGCCGATGGAAGCATTGGTCGGCCCGATCGGTCGCGTCGACGTCGGCGCCCGAACGCGCAGGTCGGTATCGTCCATCGACTGTGTGAAGTAGGGCAATTTCGAAGCTGGGGCCAGCGTGGCCGTCTTGCTCACGAGGTCTAGGTCATGGACGACGAACTCCTCCCCTCGGTGTAGATAGACGGCGCCCGGGTGGGCGTTCGAAAAAGCCTCTGGTTCACCGACGGTCTCCAGCAATCTTCCGGTGTTCTGTTCGATCAGCATGTACGTGTCTCCGGAGATCGAGCGCAGGTGTACCGCCTCGGCGGGGTACCCAACCGACGGGCTGGCGTGCCACCGATCTCCGGAGGATCCTCCTTCGCGCCTCAGCAGGATTCCTTCCCGCTCCATCGCCCAGAGTGTCGCCTCGAATAGGTCCGACTCGCACAGGACATCGGCATCGTTCGACGAGAGCGGCGCTTCGTACGCGGCGCACAGCAGATGCGGTCCCAAGATCCGCGGGTTCGTCGTCGAGGTCAGCGCAAACTCGACGCCTCGGCGGAACAGCATGTCGGGGTGCCGGACCAAGTACTGCTCCAGTGGGTTCTCGGACACAACCAGGATCGCCAACGCCCGCTCCCTTCGACGTCCAGCACGAGCGGCTTGTTGGAACGTCGCCGCCAGCGACCCTGGGTACCCGATCAGGATCGCTGCATCCAGGTCGCCGATGTCGATCCCCAGCTCCATCGCGTTAGTAGCGACGACTCCCATCAGCTCGCCACCGGCGAAAGCACGCTCGATCTCTCGGCGTTCTTCCGGCACATACCCTGCGCGGTATGAACTCACCCGTTTCGCGAACGGGGATCTCTCCTTTACCAGATCGTCCCGCGAATAGCGGAAGACCAACTCTGACGCCTGTCGCGATCGCACAAAGGCAAGCGTTCGGGTGCCGGAGGCCACTGTTTGGGTGAATAGCTCTGAACCCTCACGGGTCGCGCTCCGTCTCGCGGACCGCGCGTCGTCGATGATCGGTGGGTTCCACAGCACGAAATCTCGGCCCCCGGAAGGCGCGCCATCCTCGGATATGGCGGTGATGGGCAGTCCGGTCAGCGCCTCCGCGTGCTCCTTCGGATTCCCCAAAGTCGCGGACGTCAGCACGAACTGTGGGTCTGCCCCGTACAGCCTCGCGATTCTTCTCAATCGCCGAATGACGAACGCCAGGTGCGACCCGAACACGCCTCGATAGGCATGCGCCTCGTCGATGACCACGAACTTCAGGCCACGGAATAGCCGGCTCCATTGACGGTGGTTTGGCAGAATCCCCAGGTGCAGCATCTCTGGATTCGTGAGGACGATATCGGCTGAACGCCGGATGCTCGCGCGGTCGCCCGGTTCCGTATCGCCATCGTAGGTATCGAACACCGGATGGCGTGGCAATGGGCCGATCAGCTCTCTCAGCGACCGCAGTTGGTCCTGAGCAAGCGCTTTCGTCGGGTACACATACATCGCGCGCGCCCTGCCCGGAGCGTTCAAATACGCATCCAGCACTGGGATGTTGTAGCAGAGGCTCTTCCCTGATGCAGGGCCGGTGGCAACCACGACGTTCTCATGACGAGATGTCGCCGTTATCGACTCGATTTGATGACTGTAGAGAGTCGAGAATCCTCGGACGTCCAGTGCTGCCTCGAGCAAGGGATGGAGTCCGGCGGACAATCCAGCGTGACGCGCGGGTCGTTCAGCATGATGCTCGATATGTGCAATCTGGCCCCGATACGTGCGGCGGCTTTCGATGTAGTCCAGAAACCCCTGAGTGTCCACACGTACCCCGTCTCGTGGTGCCCGCAAACGCAAGCGAGATTAGAACACACGAGCGTATTCCGTCAAAGAATCTGTCTCAGAACCTATATATTCGCCAACAATGGAATCCGTCGCCGAAGCGTTGGTCCCGTGCCCTCGCTTTTCGGGACCGAGAGTCGGGCTACTCGTTCTGTTGCTCGATCTGCTTCAAAAGGTCGACCGATGCGTTGTCGCCCACGAACGGATTCGATTGTCTCTCCTCGGCAATCGTCGAGACGTCGTTATGCCCTGGCATCACCCGTGTTTCAATGGGCAAGGCCTCGAACAGCTTCGTCTTGATCGATGAAAGCAGCTCAGCCAGGTTTCCGCCAGGAAAGTCGAACCGTCCGATCGAACCGCGGAACAGCGTGTCCCCAGTCATTACCGCGTCACCGAGGACGAAGCAGGAGCTCCCAGGCGTATGGCCCGGCGTCGAAATCACTCGCACCGACTCCGACCCGACAGGAATCGCGAGGCCATCTTCCAGGTACGCGTCCGGTGCGGGCGAGGCTTCGGGCGTCGAGCCGGTCCACTGGCCCTGCTGCGCCAATTGGGCCAACATTTCCTCGTCACCCCGGTGGATGAGCAGTTTCGCCCCGGTCTCTCGAACGAACAGTGCGTTCGAGAATACATGGTCCATATGCCCATGCGTGTTCAGCACGGCGTTCACCGTAAGGCCCTTCTCTTTCACCCACTCGAGCACGGCACCAGCTTCCATGCTCGGGTCAACGATGACCGCCTCCTTCGATTTGAGGTCATGAAGGACGTACGTGTTATTCCCCATCGGCCCGACAATAAAACGCTCGATCGGCATCTTCTTCCTCTCGTTCAGGCGTCGATGATCTCTATCGAGTGAGCTAGTAGTTCGGCATCAAGGCGTGTCTCCGTCACGAAATCGACGACTTTCTCAAGTTGTTCGCGACATTGCGTCGCAGAGTTGCTCACACAGGAGATTCCAATAGTCAACCTTTGCCAAGAATCTTGATCGTCGATCTCAGCTAGGGAGACGTTGTACTTGGAATTCACTCGCTGCGTGACGGACCGCATCACACTCCGTTTTCCCTTCAGCGACCCGTTCTCCGGGAGTCGCATCTCCAGCCGGCAGTAGCCTACTGGCATGTAGTCATGGCTCGGCCGTCGGATTCTTGTTGAGGTCGATGGTCCATCAGTCCCAGAATGACAGACGGCCAAGACGCACGCGAACCGGGCCAGATTCAATCGGAAACATGTTGACGGCTTCGAAACCCCGTTCCTACAATCAGTTTTCAACCTGTGGCGTCTACGTAAATGGGCGCCGAGCGAGGCCGTGGGGGCAGTGCGAGGACAATCGCCGGCAGAGATTCCGGATGTGGTCGTGGAGCGATTGCCGCACTATCTTCGGGCGCTCCGTGCCCTGCGTGACGAAGGCACCGAGGTTGTCAGCTCCCAGGAGCTGGGAGAAGCTTTGAGCGTCACCCCGGCCCAGATCCGTAAGGATCTCAGCTACTTCGGCCGTTTCGGGAAGCAAGGACGTGGCTACAGCGTCCCGCATCTCGTCTTGGACCTGACCCGGATCCTTGGCCTGGAACGCGCGTGGCCCGTGATCCTCATCGGAGCAGGCCGGCTTGGTCAGGCGATCGTGACGTACCCGGGGTTCACGCCGGAGGGTTTCCATATCCAGGCCGCGTTCGACACCGACGAAGCGGTCATCGGCACGCACATTGCGGACATCGAGGTCCGGCCCGTCCGGGAGGTCCAGAAATATGTCCGCCAGAAGGGAATTGAGATCGCGATTGTCGCCGTGCCGGGCGAACAAGCCCAGGCGGTGATAGACGGCCTCATCAGGGTGGGCATCCGTGCCATCATGAACTACGCGCCGTCGAACCCTCGTGTGCCCAATGGCGTTAGGGTCCGGACGATCGATCCGGTCCAAGCGTTGCAAACGATGACCTTCCACCTGACCGGCCAACAACATCCCGAGCAGCAGGCCGCTCCAAAACCGGCGAGCGCCGGACCCCGTTAATGGCGGAGCGCTGCTAACCCGTTCCCACCGCTGGTGGAGTTCCGGTCCCTGGCCGTTGCCCGTTCTTCTCTGCGACCTTGAGCCGTATGAGGGATCTCGCCAGCGCCGATTCTGCGCGTGCAACGTCCACATCCGTCATGGGAGGCCGCTCTTCCACGCGCTGCTGGGCTCTGTCCCTTGCTGCTTGTGCCCGCTCGATGTCGATCTCCTCGGCGTGCTCGGCCGCATCCGCCAGCACGACAACCGACTCGGGTGACACCTGGACGAATCCGCCGGTGACCGCGATCAAGGCCTCTTCGCCACTCTTCCGAGCCACAACCTCTCCCGCTTGGAGCGCCGTAACTGTGGGTGCGTGCCGTGGCAGAACGCCCAGCTGGCCATCGATCCCCGGAAGTACCACGAGGTCCACGTCATCCTCATAGGTGACCCGGTCTAATGTGATGATTTGGAGGTGGGTTGGCATCGTCGTTACGCCTCAGCCAATTCCTTCGCCTTCTCCACGGCCTCGTCGATGGTTCCGACCATGTAGAACGCCTGCTCCGGCAGCTCGTCATGTTGCCCGGAGAGGATCTCCTGGAATCCGCGGACGGTCTCGCGGATCGGAACGTACTTGCCGGGTGTCCCGGTGAATGCCTCGGCCACGAACATCGGTTGCGAGAGGAACCTCTGGATCTTGCGGGCGCGAGCAACCGTAAGTTTGTCCTCGTCTGATAACTCTTCGAGCCCGAGGATCGCAATGATGTCCTGCAGTTCGCGGTAACGCTGCAATACACCTTGCACGGCGCGTGCAGCCTCGTAATGGTCTTCACCAACAACGTTCGGGTCAAGGATTCGGCTTGTCGAAGTCAGCGGATCGACCGCTGGATAGAGGCCCTGCTCCGCGATCGCTCGCTCCAGGGCTATCACCGCGTCCAGGTGGCCGAAGGTGGTTGCAACGCCGGGATCTGTGTAGTCATCCGCCGGCACGTAGATGGCCTGCACCGAGGTGATGGAACCCGTCTTCGTCGACGTGATCCGCTCCTGGAGATCGCCCATCTCGGTGCTCAGGGTCGGTTGGTATCCAACGGCAGATGGCATCCGTCCGAGCAATGCGGACACTTCCATGCCCGCCAGGATGTAGCGGTAAATATTATCGATGAAGACCAAGACGTCCTGGCTTTCGACATCGCGGAAGTACTCCGCCATCGTTAGGCCCGTCAACGCGATCCTTGCTCGGACTCCCGGCGGCTCGTTCATCTGGCCGAACACGAGCGCCGTCTTATCGATGACGCCGGAGTCTCGCATCTCGTGCCAAAGGTCGTTCCCTTCTCGAGATCGCTCTCCCACTCCGGCGAATACAGAGAACCCGCCGTGCTCGGTCGCGATATTGCGAATGAGTTCCAGGATGATCACGGTTTTGCCGACGCCCGCGCCGCCGTACGCGCCGATCTTTCCTCCACGCGTGAACGGGGTGATCAGATCGAGGACCTTGATCCCGGTCTCCAACATCTGGGTGCTGGTTTCCTGTTCATCGAACGCGGGGGGTTTCCGGTGGATCGGCCAAGTCTCCTCGGCAGCCACATCCCCAAGGCCATCTAGTGGCTCGCCCAGGACATTGAACAACCGCCCCAGGGAAGGGCGCCCCACTGGAACCGCGATCGGTCTGCCGGTGTCCGTAACCTCGGCGCCACGCTGGAGTCCTTCAGTGGGTCCCATAGAGAGGCACCGAGCCCAGTTGTTCCCGATGTGCTGCTCCACCTCAAGCACCACCGTCGACCCGTTCTCTCCCGAGACGGTTACTGCGTTGAAAATCTCCGGAAGGTCACCGGGCGGGAATTCCACGTCCACAACCGTTCCGATGATTTGGATTACTTTCCCGTTGGCCATTGATTCACCTCACACAACGCTGTGCGCGTGTCCGCCGTTTCTGGCGCCAAAGAGCGCGCCAAGGTCGATCTCCTCAAGACTGTCAATCACACGGTCGGCCTCTGACAGGTCCAGGCCGCCCCCCGAGTCAGTGCGCAGGGCAAATACCCACATCCCTGCCCGTTTTGCCGAAGTGATGCCGGACGGAGAATCTTCGATCGCCACCGCTTTCGCCGGATCGATGCCAGCCTGATCGGCTGCCGCCAGGAACACATCAGGCTCCGGTTTGAATTTCCCCACGTCTTCAGCGCTCACGACTGCACCGAAGAACGTTTCAAGTCCCAGAGTTTCGATCTTCAGGTCCAGCCACCTGCGCCGCGATGAGGTCGCGACCGCACGTCTGATCCCGAGTCTGCCGACCGCGTCCAACAGAACACGCGCCTCCGGCCGAAGTTGCAACCGTGATGGCAGGGTCCGTTCAAGTCGATCGTCGTAGGACGCTTTCAACTCCGCGTGAGTCACCGACAATCCGTAGCGGTCCCCAAGAGTTGACCACGTGTAGTCAGCGAACTTACCGATGAACTCTTCGTAAGCTTGCGCGGATAGCGGTTTAACCTGGAAGTCGCAGAGGATTGAGTTGATGGTCTCCAGATAGATCGGCTCGGTGTCAATCAGCACCCCATCGAGGTCGAAAACGATCCCCGAGGCGTCTCCGGTCATCACGTCGTCTGCCATCTATCCGGCCCGTACGGGAGACGATTCGAACGTGATCTCATGGAGCGAATCCACGACCGTGTCGGAGATCGAAAGGTCCCTGTTCCGTGTCCACGTTGTTCGGACGGCGATCGTAAACATTCCGGCCGCTTTCGCAGCCTGGATACCTATAGGCGAATCCTCGATGGCGAGCGCCTGGCTCGGGTCAATGTTCAACTCGCTCATCGCGGTCCGATATATCTCGGGGTCAGGCTTCGGGTGACTCGTCTGGTCACCTGTCACCACCGCGTCGAACGCCTCTTCGATCCCGAGGATGCTCAGACGGTTGCCGACCCAGGCCATCTCGCCGGAAGTAGCGAGCCCCATCGGTAGGCGCTGTGCCCGGACCCGTGCTAGAAGTTCGATGGCGCCGTCACTCGGCTTCATCTCAAGTGCGTAGATGTCATGGGCAATCGAGTCGACACGCTTCGTGTACTCAGCCAGGCTCATCCCCAGCCGCCGCACGGTCCGCAGGCGGTTCCAGAGGGACGCGTTGTCCAGGCCGACAAGGCCGATCATCTCGTGGTCTGTTAGTGCCTCGTGTCCCCGATCCGTAAGCAGCACGTTCACTGCACGAAAGAAGTGAGTCTCGGTATCCGTCAGGACGCCGTCCAAATCAAAGATCACACCGGTGATTATTCGTCGGATATCAGATCGACCCTGAGAGCTCACCGTCAGGATTACGTCGGTAAGTGGCGCGCTCACGATCACGATGCAGCTTCCAGCGCCGCCACGCCGCCGACCAGGTCGAGCAGTTCCGTGGTGATGGATTCCTGGCGGGCCTTGTTATAGATAAGCGACAGGTCAGAAATCATCTCTTCCGCGCTGTCAGTCGCGTTGCGCATGGCAACCATGCGCGCGGTTTGCTCGGAGGCCGCGTTTTCCAGCACCGCCTGGTAGATAAGCATCTCGACGTAGC
>JASLZO010000039.1:319-8516 GCA_030754805.1 Dehalococcoidia bacterium | reverse complement strand
GGAGCGAGGCGGACGCGGACCGTGTGATCGCTGACCTCTCGGATGGGCTGGGAAAGGGTGACGGCATGCCGATCCAATTCCTTGCCGATCTGCTCGCTGACGACTTCGGCAATATCCGTAGCCGTTACGCTGCCATAGAGGCGACCGGCCGGGCCAACACGCACCTCGATCACCACCGGTTTGCCCTCAAGCTGCTCGACGACCCCCTCGACCTCAGTGTTCAGGCGGGTGCGCCGCTCGACTTCGACCTTCTTTCGAGAGTCGGCGCGAGCGAGTTCTTCCTTCGAGGCCTTCACCGCGAGATTCTGCGGAATCAGGTAGTTCCGAGCAAATCCATCCTTGACCTCACGGATGTCGCCCGCGATGCCGAGGTTCTCCACTTCATCAATCAATACGATTTGCATCGGCTCCAAGCCTCCACTCGCGTGCCGCCCCTGCGCGAACACACGTTCGATTATAGCCAGCACTGTTCGTTGACGGAGGCTGCTCAGAGCGTAGTCAGCACCGCGGGGCTCCATCAAAAAACCGTCGAACAGGGGAAAACTGGGCCAGTCCCGCGCTGACGGCGGAGTCAAGGGTACGCCAACGCAGTGGGCTCACTCAACCTCACCGACCGACCGACGCCCGAAGCTGCGTGGCTCGTTGGGGAAAACTTTCCTGTGGGGATAGGGTCAGGCGACGGCGCCCGACCACGCTTCGTGCAATTCCGAGACACGGATGTCGATGCCTGCGTCGACGATCGAGAGGGTCTCTCCACCAACCGTCCCGAGGCGAACGATCGGAGTGCGGGCCTGGCTCGCGGCAGCTTCGAACTCCCCGATCCGAGAATCGGGAACGGAGACGATGACGCGTGCCGGGACTTCTCCGAAGAGCGTGGCGTCCCATCGGTCTGAAGTGCCCCATCCCTCGAACCGTGCGCCGATGTTTCCGAGCACACAACTCTCGGCAAGCGTGACTCCCAGGCCACCATCCGAGACGTCGTGCGCCGAGGAGGTCAGCCGGCCCTCGATCGCAGTGCGTACGAATGCCTGAACCTTCACCTCAGCATCGAGATCGAGACCGGGTTGGCCCGCGACGAGACCGTGCTCGCGCTCGAGGAACTCCGATGCGCCCAGCGTCTCGACGGGAAGGATCGGTCGATCTGCGCCGATGAGAAAGATGGCGTCACTCTCGTTCTGAAAGACGGCGGTTGCATGGGCCTGAACATCTTGGAGGACACCGGCCATACCGACCGCGGGGGTGGGGTAGATGGCCTGGTCCTCCGATTCGTTGTAGAGGCTGACATTGCCGCTGATGACGGGGATCCCGAGAGCCCGACAGGCGTCCGACATCCCGCGGACGGCCTCCATCATCTGATGTGCGACCTCCGGGCGCTCCGGATTGCCGAAGTTGAGACAGTCCGTGAGCGCCATCGGTCGTGCACCGACGCACGAGAGGTTCCGGGCGGCCTCGGCAACGGCTAACGCGCCGCCGCGGTAGGGATCCAGATAACACCACCTGGGGTTCACATCGGCGGTCAGCGCGAGGCCCAGGTCCGTCCCCTTGATGCGCAGGACCCCAGCGTCGCCGCGACCCGGCGGGATGACCGTGTTGTTGCCGACCTGATGGTCGTACTGCTGGTACACGCGAGCCTTGTTGCCGATCGTCGGAGTAGCCACGAGGCGGAGGAGTACACTCGAGAGATCGTTACTGACTGGGAGGCCGGCAAGGTTTTGCCGCCGGGCGGCCGTGACGCGTCGGTCCTCTCGGCCCTGAACCGGATAGGCGGGGGGTTGGGAGAGCGCAGAGATTGGGATGTCCGCGACGACATGATCACCATCGCTGATGCGTGCCATCCCGGACGTGGTGACTTGACCGACGACCTCGCAGCGGAGATCCCACTTTTCGAAGAGGGACTGGGTTTCCGCGAGGCGAGAGGGGGTGATTACGAGAAGCATCCGCTCCTGCGACTCCGAAAGCATGAGTTCGTAGGCGGTCATGCCCTCCTCGCGCCGCGGCATCTTGGAAACGTCAATCTCGATGCCGGTGCCCGCACGGTCCGCGCACTCGACCGCGGCGCTGGTTATCCCGCCCGCGCCGAGGTCCTGCATCCCGACGAGCAGCCCGGCGTCGGCGGCTTCGAGGCAGGCTTCCATGAGCAACTTTTCCAGGAACGGATTGCCGACCTGAACCGCGCGTCGTCGCTGCTCTGACTCGGCGGTCAGGTCCACGGATGCAAACGTAGCGCCATGGATACCGTCCCTGCCAGTGTCTGAGCCTACAAGAAGCAGGAGGTTCCCCTCACCGCCGGTCTGGGCGCGTACGATTGCGGACTCCGCCGCGATCCCGACACACATCGCGTTCACGAGCGGATTTCCAGCGTAAGGGGCGGCGAACGTGACCTGTCCCGCGACATCCGGGATGCCGATGCAGTTTCCGTAGCCGCCAATGCCACTGACGACGCCGTGGAAAAGATGGGCGCTCCGCGGTTGGTCTAGGGGGCCGAAGAATAGTGCGTTCAACAGTGCGATTGGGCGCGCGCCCATGCTGAAGATGTCGCGGATGATACCGCCGACTCCAGTCGCCGCACCCTCGTACGGCTCGATCGCGGAAGGGTGGTTATGGGACTCGATTTTCATCACCACTGCGAGGCCCTCGCCGATGGAAAATGCCCCTGCGTTTTCCTCTCCTGGGCCGATCAAGACCCAGGGGGCCTCGGCCGGTAACTGCCGGAGGAGAAGCCGAGAGTGCTTGTACCCGCAGTGCTCGCTCCAGAGGATGCCGAACATACCGAGTTCGACCTCGTTCGGTTCCCGTCCGTTGAGCCGTTCGACGACGGCCTCGTATTCAGCCTCGGACAGCGAGAGTTCGGCCAGAGTTTCGGCGGAAACAGGCACGGTTGGCATCCTTTGGTTCGATGGTTTGGTGGTCTGGGGGGCGATTGCAGTAAGTGCTGGAAGTGTATCGACGGTGGCGCTCAGCTCAGCTCGAGCTGCCTGGCGAGGAGGACAAGCTCCTCAACGTCGAGGTCCACATCTGGTGGTTCGACGATTGCGGATGGCGAAACGACGTAGGCGATGTTAGATGCCGTCTCATCGATCCGGGACGCCGTCGCTAGAGCGACGGTGACGCGCCCCGGGTTTCCGCTCTCAAACTCGAGTTCGGTCAAGAAACGAGCACGAGGGCGAAGGGCCACCGTGACTGCGGCCTCCAACACCCTGCGATCCACGCGGTAGTCGAGTTCGCGGAGGTCCGCCTCCTGGCCGTGTCCGCAAGCCGCGCAAGTGGACTGAACACGATCCCAGTCGTCGATATATGTGTAGTCAACGGCCGTGACGCCGCACTCCCGGCACACGGGTGCGGCAAAAGTAGGCCTGGTCCCCGTTGGCGCCTCGACCCCTTCGATGGCGGAGAAGACTGTGGTGGGTGCCCGCAGAGCCAACTTGAGAACTGCACGGAAGTTCGGGTCGCTTCTGAACGACGAGGCTCGCGAGATCGTGGTCTGAGATTCGGGGAACGCCCTACCCACTTGATTGATGCTTTCGATGGCAATCGATTCCCAGTGATCGGCGGCGTTTCGATGACAGTCCGGACCATTCGGGTCGGGGGTGTAGACGAGGATTTTCCCGGCCGGATTCGGAGATGGCCCCTCGGTTGACCAGTCCAGGAGGAGGTAGACGAAGCTCAGCCTCGGCGGTTCGTCGTTCAGCTTGATTGCCCTCCCCAGCCTCACCGGCTGGGCAATCATCGCGATCTTCTCCTGGACGCCGACGGGCCATGTGGGTATCCGACCCGTATCGATTGTCTCGATGCCCTCGAGGCCCGACGCGAGGGCATCGAGGGGAACTGTATTGATGCCCTCGATCATCAAACTCCGCAAGCCTCCTACCTACCCGTCCGTGGTTGGAATCTTGACCGACTGTCAGCTTACTGCCGGGTCATCTGTCCAGTATCATTCGAGCACTCTTTCGACGGCAGCAGGAGCCGCCCGGGCCGTGTCCGAATTGCGTCGTACGCCCCTCTTTTCGCGCCACGTTTCAGCGCGCGCGCGGACGGTTGACTTCGCCGGCTGGGACATGCCGGTGCAGTACCCGACGGGCACGCTTGCGGAGCACCGGGCAGTTCGAGAAGGAGCCGGGATTTTCGACGTCTCACACATGGGGCGGATTATGGTGGATGGGTCCGGGGCCGGGCGATTCCTGGACTTACTCGTAACGAGCAACCTCATGACCCTCGCGATCGGTCGAGCACGGTACGGGCTGATGTGCTCAGAGGATGGCGGGATCCTGGATGACGTCGTTACGCTCCGGCTCGAAGCCGGGTCCTACACCCTGGTCTGCAACGCCGCAAGCTGGGACCGTGTTACCGATTGGGTGGCGATCCATGCCCGGACCGTTCGCGATGTGACAATCACCCCCCGCCGTGACGAGACGGCGATGATTGCCGTTCAGGGCCCATCGGCGGGGGATGCCCTGCGGACCGGCTGTGCGATAGATGTCGATGGCTTGCGCCGGTTCGCTGTTTCCAACGAACGAATGCAGGACGAACGGCCGGAGGGCGACGTCTACCTGGAGGTGTCGAGGACTGGATACACGGGCGAGGACGGCTATGAACTGATCGTCGAGGCTGCCGCGGCGACGGCCGTCTGGGACAGGCTGGTGAATGACGGTGGAGCGGTTCGGTGTGGTCTCGGGGCTCGGGATACGCTCCGGCTGGAAGCAGGGCTTTCGCTCTACGGGCAGGACATCGACACGACGACGACTCCGCTCGAGGCAGGCCTCGACCGATTCGTCGACCTGACCGGCGATTTCATCGGGTCGGATGCACTACGTCGCCAGTCCAATGAGGGAGTAACGAGACGGTTGGTCGGGTTCTCGGTGGAAGGACGGTCGGCACCGCGCCGTGGGTATGAGATCCGGGCGCCGAGGATAGACGATGTCATAGGAACGGTTACCAGCGGAGGTCCTTCGCCGACGCTGGGTACCGGTATCGGACTTGGATACCTGCGGATCGAGCACACTGCTCCGGGCACCGAAATCGAGGTGGATATCAGAGGGGAACCAACACGGGGGGAAGTAGTATCGATTCCCTTCTACCAGAGGGAGGCATAGATGACCCTAGACCTAGAATCCCTGAAGTACAGCCGAGAACACGAGTGGGTCTCGGTCGATGACGATGACGTCGCCGCCGTGGGCATCACGGACTATGCTCAGGAGCAACTCGGAGACGTCGTGTACGTGGATCTTCCGGAAACCGGTTCTCACGTTACCCAACACGAAAAGTTCGGTGAGATCGAATCCGTGAAATCGGTATCCGACCTGTTCAGCCCAATCGGGGGAGAGGTGATGGAGGTGAACTTGGCGCTGGAAGACGGGCCCGAGGGAGTGAACGAAGAACCGTACGGCTCCGGGTGGATGTTGAAGATCAAGATGGATGACCGACGCGAACTCGACAGCCTGTTGAGCCAGGCGGAGTACACGTCGTTGCTGGCTGAATCGGAACAGGTGTAGCCGGATGTCCCACGCGCCGTTCGTTCCGGCGACCGATGCGGAGCAACGGCGCATGTTGGCCGCGATCGGCGTTGGATCAATCGATGACCTGTTCTTGGACGTCCCAGCGGAATTCCGTAATCCAAAGACTGATCTGCCGCCGGCGCTTTCGGAGTTCGAGGTCCTGAAACGGATGTCCGAGGTTGCCGCGAAAAACTGGACGGCGCGGTCTCGCCCTTCTTTTCTAGGAGGAGGGTTCGCGGATCACTTCGTTCCCAGCGTTGTCTCGGCGATCATCAGCAGGGGCGAATTCCTCACGCCGTATACCCCTTACCAACCTGAGGCGAGCCAGGGAGTGCTCCAGGCACTGTTCGAGTACCAGTCGGCGGTGTGCCAGCTGACCGGCATGGACGTGTCGAACACCGGGATGTATGACGGCGCGTCCGGTCTTGCCGAGGCGGCACTGATGGCATGTAGGCTCACGAAACGGCACCGAGTGGTGCTGGACGGTAGCGTGTCGCCCGAGTACCGGCGGGTGCTCGAAACGTATCTCGATGCGCAGAGCGTCGAACTCTCTTATGGGCCAGATGTGGTCGACCCGGATACGGGGACCGCGTGTGTGATCTTGCAACAACCATCCTTTCGGGGTCCATGGACTCCACCGGACGAAGTGGCGGAACGGATCCACGGCCTTGGAGGGCTGCTGATTGTGATGACGGAGCCGGTCTCGCTGGGATTATTTCGGCCGCCGGGCGACTACGGCGCCGATATCGTGGTCGCGGAGGGCCAACCCCTCGGCATCGCCCTCGGGTTCGGGGGGCCTGGGGTGGGATTCTTCGCGTGTCGCCAGGAGTTCCTGCGCCAGATGCCGGGGCGAATCGTGGGTCGGTCCATGGACTCCGAGGGCCGCGACGCTTTCGTCCTGACATTGCAGACGCGTGAACAGCACATCCGCCGGGGACGGGCCACATCGAACATCTGCACGGCAGAGACGTTGGCCGCGATCGCGGTTGCCGTCCACCTCGCCGCGCTTGGGCCACAGGGGCTACGGAACGTGGCCGAAGCTTGCTATCACAACGCGCATTACACGGCCTCGCGGATTGGAGCGATCCCGGGGTACGAGGTGGTCGACGGCCACCCGAGCCGCCCGTTCTTCAAGGAATTCACGGTCCGGTGCCCAAGGCCGGCGATTGACGTTCTTAACGAGTTGCGCTCCCGTCATGGGATCCTTGCCGGAATCGACCTTGATGGCCCGATGTTGTCGGTCTGCGTTACGGAGACGGCTTCGAAGCAGGACATCGACGCTCTGGTGTCCGCCCTCGCCGAATTGTCCGGGGTCCGGTTGGAACCTGACTCCGCGTTGATCCTGTCCACACCCCGCGCAGGGTCGCAAGGGGCCGTGGAGAACGGCATGGAACGATCCCAGCACACCTCTGGGGCCGCTTCGGGCGTCGTTCAGCTGTTGATGGACCTCGGCCGCCCGGGTCGGCGAGGGGTCATCACGCCCCCGGTCGACGTGCCCCTGTCGCTTCTTCCGACCGACGATCGCGTTGTGCGATCTGAGCTGGAGCTGCCCGAAGTCAGTGAACTCGACGTGGTTCGGTATTTCACGCGCCTGAGCCAGCAGAACTACTCGGTGGACACCAACTTCTACCCACTGGGTTCCTGCACGATGAAGTACAACCCGAAGGTGAACGAGGAGGTCGCGGGGATGCCTGGGTTCGCGGGGATCCACCCGTTCCAGCCCAGCGATACGGTCCAGGGGGCTCTGGAGATCTACCACGAACTCCAGACGATGCTCGCGGAGATCGTGGGGATGGATGCGACGAGTCTTGCGCCGTCCGCCGGCGCCCACGGCGAACTGACGGGGATGCTGTTGTTCCAGGCCTACCACCGAGAGCGAAACGATTTCGGGAGGGCGATGGTCCTGGCGCCGGACTCTTCTCATGGGACGAACCCCGCGTCCGCGGCGATGGCCGGCTTCAGCCTGGTCACGGTCCCGACCGGGCCCGATGGGAACGTGGACATGGAAGGTTTGAAGGGGCTGCTGGGTCCGAACGTAGCAGGGATCATGCTGACCATGCCGACGACACTCGGTCTGTTCGACCCGAATACGGCCGAGATCTGCAGGCTCGTGCATGAGGCCGGAGGGCTGGTATACGGGGATGGCGCGAACCTTAACGCGCTGTTGGGGCGGGTCAAGCTCCGCGACCTTGGGTTCGACATCGTTCACATCAATGTGCACAAGACGTTCTCCACTCCGCACGGTGGCGGGGGCCCGGGAGCAGGACCGGTCTGCGTGAAAAGGGGCCTTGCCAACTACCTGCCGACGCCGGTCGTGGTCGGTGCGTCCACGGATGGCTCGGCCGAGCCCACATTCTGGTTCGAAGAGCCGTCAAAGACGATCGGCCGGATCGGGTCCGCGTGGGGAAACTTTGGGGTCCTGATTCGGGCGTATACCTACCTGCGAATGCACGGCGAAGCGGGCCTGAAGGACGTGAGCGGGGCGGCGGTGCTCAATGCGAATTATCTTCGGGTGAAGCTCCGCGATGCGTTCGATCTGCCCTATGACAGGACGTGCATGCACGAGGCGGTGTTCGCCGCCACGAGACAGCGACGTGATGATGGAGTCAAGGCCGGCGACATCTGCAAACGGCTTCTGGACCATGGCTTCTACGCGCCGACCGTCTATTTCCCGTTGATTGTGGAAGAGGCGCTGATGATCGAAC
>JASLZO010000039.1:0-309 GCA_030754805.1 Dehalococcoidia bacterium | reverse complement strand
GAACCCGGAGTTGGTGAAGTCTGCCCCGCATGACACACCGGTGCGCCGGATCGACGAAGCTCGCGCCGCGCGCCAACCGGTCCTTCGATGGAGCCGACCTGCTGACGACTGACCTTCCCGAAGCGGGGGAGTTCGAAACGGTCACGCTTGGGGCCACCGGGATCCGGGTCGGTGCGGTTGGAGTGGGCGCTTGGTCGTGGGGAGACCGCTGGTACTGGGGATACGGCCGGTCGTACGGAATCAACGACATCCGTGGGGCTTTCGACGAATCGCTCCGCGCCGGCGCGACGCTCTTCGACACCGCGGAGC
>JASLZO010000399.1 GCA_030754805.1 Dehalococcoidia bacterium | reverse complement strand
GCTTCGCGTCTGTCCCACGCCACTTCTTGTCGCCCGTTTAAGACTCGGTTTCCCTGCGGCTCCGTGCCAGAGGCACTTAACCTTATGCGACATAGGACAACTCGCCGGCTCATTCTCCAAAAGGCACGCCGTCACACGGGCCACCCACCCTAAGGCGGGGGCCACAGTGCTGCGACAGCTTGTAAGTGCAGGGTTTCAGGACTTTTCACTTCCCTTCAGGGATTCTTTTCATCGTTAGCTCACGCTACTAGTTCGCTATCGGTCACCAGCGAGTACTTAGCCTTGGAAGGTGGTCCTCCCTGGTTCACGCCGGGTTCCACGTGTCCGACGCTACTTGGGGTCTCATCTATGCGCGTTTCCGCCTTTCTCGTACCGGGCTTTCACCGTCTATGGCCGGGCTTTCCAGTCCCGTTCTGATAGGCGTACGTGCGCACTTTAGCGATGGCCCCGCAACACCGGGCGCGTCAAAGACCCACCCGGTTTAGGCTGTTCCCCGTTCGCTCGCCGCTACTGA
>JASLZO010000398.1 GCA_030754805.1 Dehalococcoidia bacterium | reverse complement strand
ATGAAGAGGGCGCCACCCACCGCGCTCACCGGGACCAGCACGCGGTGGTCCGGCCCGAACACGAGCCGCAGCATGTGCGGCACCACCAGCCCCACGAACGCGATGGTCCCGCTGACGGCCACGGCCACCCCCGTGACCATCGAGGCGGCCGCGATCAGCCCGGTCCGCGTGAGGCTCACCCGCACGCCCATCGACCGAGCATCGTCGTCGCCCAGCATCAGGAGGTTCAGGTCGCGGGACAGCGCCAGGATGAATGCCAGGCCTACGAAGATCATCGGAGCCGACAACCGCACGTGCTCCCACGATCGTGCGTCCAGGCCGCCCGCGAGCCAGAAGAGGATCTCCCGCAGCGTGTCGTTCGCGGGAACCATGACGATGACGGCCGATATCACGGCCCCCAGGAAGGCGCTCACCGCCACTCCTGCCAGCAGGAGTGTAGCCATCGAGAAGCGGCCGCCTGCCATGGATATCCCGTACACCAGGAAGGCGGCGCCCATCGCCCCCAGGAAGGCGAAC
>JASLZO010000397.1 GCA_030754805.1 Dehalococcoidia bacterium | reverse complement strand
CACTCGGCTTCGGGTCTACAGCATGCGACTGAACGCCCTGTTCAGACTCGCTTTCGCTCCGGCTCCCCCTCACGGGTTAACCTTGCCACACACCGTAACTCGTTGGCTCATTCTTCAAAAGGCACGCCATTGCGGCTTCAAACCGAAGTTTGAAACGACGCTTTGACTGATTGTAGACCAACGGTTTCAGGTACTATTTCACTCCCCTCCCGGGGTACTTTTCACCTTTCCCTCACGGTACTAGTTCGCTATCGGTCGACTACGTATACTTAGCCTTACGAGGTGGTCCTCGCAGATTCACACCGGCTTTCCCGGATCCGGTGTTACTCGGGAGCACGAATCGGAGTCTGCTCAGCTTTCGCTTACGGGGCTCTTACCCACTATGGCGCGCTATTCCAAAACGCTTCTGCTAGCTGACAGATTTGTAACTCCGTGGAGGATCTGACGCTCCTCCCATTCGGTCCCACAACCCCTAACTGGCAACGCCGCCAGGCTTGACACCAGTCAGGTTTAGGCTCTTCCCTTTTC
>JASLZO010000396.1 GCA_030754805.1 Dehalococcoidia bacterium | reverse complement strand
CGTTTTACGATGAAAATGATGCGCGGCGCCTCTCCAGCACTGGCAAGCATTTCCTTGCTGGCCTTTTGCGGCACGGTACCGAGATAACAGCTATCACCAACCAGTGGGTGAACTCGTACAAGCGCCTCATACCCGGCCTCGAAGCCCCCACGTATTCGGCCTGGACAGAAGCGGGATGGGGAGACCTGGTAAGGGTCCCTGCATACCGGCCCGGTCGTCAGGATTCTGTGCGAATCGAATACCGTTCCCCGGATTCAGCATGCAACCCGTACCTTGCATTCAGCGCCATTCTGGCCGCCGGATTGGAAGGCATAGAAAAGGAATATCCACTTCCGAATCCCGTCGCCGAAGACCTGGACAGCATGTCCGATAAAGAACTGGAGAGCCTTGGCGCTCGTCGATTGCCGGGCAACCTGCAAGAAGCCATCCGCGCGCTGGAAGATAGCGACATAGCCAGGCACGCGCTTGGAGATCGCGTTTTCGAAAGCTTCCTCCGCAACAAGCGGATTGAGTGGCAGGAATACGAATCC
>JASLZO010000395.1 GCA_030754805.1 Dehalococcoidia bacterium | reverse complement strand
GGCCCAGAGCCTGCCCTGAGATTTCCGAAGGGGCGAACGTAGTGTTGGGTTTTCCGTTCGTGGTGAGCAGAGTTATGCCCGCAGGACCGGCGATGCATAAGAATACAACGACCCGCAAGCCACCATGCTGAGCGCAGCGAAGCATCTCGGGCCTCGCATTGAGGAAACTGCGGCGCCGGGCGAGATCCTTCGCTGTGGCTCAGGATGGTAGCGGGAGAGCATTTACTCGGAAGTCCCGATGCCAGTGGGATCGTGTCTGCGTGGCGGATGATGCATTTGGAAGCTGACGGCGGCGCCAGATTGTGCCCGAACTAGGCGAGGCCACACGAAAATCCGTAGGGGAGGGTTTCCAACCCTCCCGGCGTGTCGCGGTATAATAGGTGTGAGAAAGGCGAGACGCATGGCGTACCCGCGTGGCAAACCATTATGGCCTCGAAACCAGGCGGGAGGGTTTGAAACCCTCCCCTACGACCTAATGCTGCTGTGCCTTGATTCACACCGCTTGACGCCGGCGCCTAAAACTCCGGCACGACCTCGT
>JASLZO010000394.1 GCA_030754805.1 Dehalococcoidia bacterium | reverse complement strand
CCAGGACTCGAATCCTCCTCCCTCTGCCATGGTGTCCAGGACGTCCAGGAACGCCTGGGCCGGGTCTCCATGGGCCAGCACGCTGGGCACGCCGCGAAGCAGGTAGGTCCTGCCGCCGAAGGCTTCCACGTGGAGTCCCATCCGGGCCATCAACTCCCTGTGCGACTCCACCAGCCCCTGCTGTCCCGGGTCCAACTCGACGGTCGCCGGCTCCAGAAGACTTTGTACATCCGCCCGTTTAGTTAGAGTAGCGGCCATTACCTTCTCGAAAACAACGCGCTCGTGGGCCGCGTGCTGGTCGATCAGGTACATGCCGTCGGGCCCCTCTGCCGCGATATATGTGTTCTGCACCTGGCCAAGCACCCTGAGCGCCGGCAGGGCTTTCCTGGGCGTCGGCGGCTCGACCGATGGGCCCAGCGGCATGGGCCGGGTTTCGGGCTCCCGGCCGTGTTCCGGAAGCGGCGAGGTCGCGGCGCGGAAGGGCTCGACCGGCCAGAAGGTCGCTCCGGCTCGGGCCGGGGCCGGGCCGGACCTTGGCGT
>JASLZO010000393.1 GCA_030754805.1 Dehalococcoidia bacterium | reverse complement strand
GGAACTCCATACCGCGTCACGACCGCGTGGATCTTCGTCCCCGTGATCTTCTTGAACCCGTCGTAGCCGACGCCCTGGCCCCCTTTTTCGCCGCCACCGTGCTCGAATCCAACGCGGCTTCCGTCGGCCCCAACTCACCCGACCGGTACGCCGCATTCAGACTCTCGCGCCACAGACGCTCCCACACGCCCGCCTGCTCCCACTGCTTCAGTCGCCGCCATGCCGTCTTGTGAGAGCCGTAGACAGCGGGCATGTCCATCCAGCGGCAACCCGACAACAGGACGTACAGAATCCCGTTGAGCGTCCCTCGGTCGTCGGCGCGTGGACGACCTGTCTTCGCTGTGGGAGGCAGATGCGGTCGTATCCGTGCCCATTCCTCATCGGTCAGTTCACGAAAGCGCATGATTCCTGCTCCTGGTTGTTGCCCAGGAGAAGTCTATCATGTCTCAGTACCGGTTTTGAGATGAGTTCGAAGACAATGGAGGGACGATGGCACACTTCGGATAAGGCGAGGGACGAGTTCAGTTGGAGCAAAGAATG
>JASLZO010000392.1:312-546 GCA_030754805.1 Dehalococcoidia bacterium | reverse complement strand
CGTTGGCGATTGTAAAAAGTCTGGCGATTGGCCGGGCTTTTTTGTGTCTGATAGGGATTGCATTCGAAAGACTTCTTCATCGTCGGAGAGTGTACTCAAAGCGATTTGAGTGCGCTCTCGGGCGCTGAATGCCCGACTTCAGGCCACCGGCTTGAAGAACGAACCTTTCCAACTGAATAGAGTAATGCGAAACGAAGAAATAAGCTTCAATTTCTCCGCATCATGTTGAAGAAG
>JASLZO010000392.1:0-302 GCA_030754805.1 Dehalococcoidia bacterium | reverse complement strand
ACTGCGATAAGCTTCGGGAAGCCGTGTGCAGGCGTTAATACCCGTAGATATCCGAATGGGGAAACCCACGCGAGTGAACCTCGCGCATCCCATGCTGAACACATAGGCATGGCGAAGGGAACCCGGGGAACTGAAACATCTAAGTACCCGGAGGAAAAGAGATCATTCCGCTAGTAGTGGCGAGCGAACGCGGAACAGCCCAAACCGCCCGTGCTTGCACGGGCGGGGTTGTAGGGCCTGGCACACGAGAGTGACAAACCAGTTGGTTAGCTAAAGGCTTCTGGAAAGAGCGACCACAGAGG
>JASLZO010000391.1 GCA_030754805.1 Dehalococcoidia bacterium | reverse complement strand
GACTTGCTGTTGAGCATTATCAACGTGAGTGTCCAGACGGTGGAGCTTGTGGATGGATTGCCAAAAGTTAAATTTGAATGAATACTACATCCCCTTTATTTGTATAAACAACTGCTATTTTATTCCTCTCCCAGCTTGGGGTGAACCATTTTCATTAACTCGTAGCCAGTATGTGGACCCAGCTTTGAAAAAAGTTTCCACATTCCTACAATAAGTAACTCAAACTTGAAGCTAGAGTAGAAAAGTAGTAATATTAAAAAGTTGCCCCCGTAGCTCAGTGGATAGAGCGCCGGCCTCCGGAGCCGGAAGCGGGAGTTCGACTCTCCCCGGGGGTACCATCGGAGCAGTCATAATTTTTGGATTTACATTTAATTGATAAAAAATGGATATTACGGCTGACTTTTCACCTTTTTCTTCGTCTATTTTTGGTGGAAGTTTTGCCGGTAGGAATATAGTTCAATACGAGGAGGAAAAAACTTGTCTGTAATTGAAGTTCGTTGGCACGGTCGCGGTGGACAGGGTGCAGTAACTTCGGCTGAACTGGTTGC
>JASLZO010000390.1 GCA_030754805.1 Dehalococcoidia bacterium | reverse complement strand
GACCTCTACCTCGATTGCCCGATCGGCGATTTCGTGGCGCAGCGAGTCGTGCTCGCTGGTGCGCGAGCGGGCGCTGCCCTCCGTGGTTCCGAGGTAGTCGATCAGGTCCCGCAACTGACGCAGCGCACCAACCGCCTGACGGATGCGCGAGCGTTCGAAGTCCATCAGCGTCACGCTCACGTACCAGCCGCGATTCTCGTCGCCGACGCGGTTGCCTACAGGCACGTGCACGTCCTCGAAGAACGTCTCGTTGAACCCGTGCTGCCACGCCATGTTGATCAGCGGCTGCACCGTGACGCCGGGGCTCTTCATGTCCACCAGCAGGAAGGAGATGCCGCGGTGCTTCGGCGCCTCAGGGTCGGTACGCACCAGCATCGCGATGTGCTCCGCGTTGTGCGCGTTGGATGTCCAGATCTTCTGCCCGTTCAGCACGTACTCGTCGCCGTCGCGCTCTGCGCGCGCCTGTAGCGAGGCGAGGTCGGAGCCAGAGCCCGGCTCGGAGAAGCCCTGACACCAGTTCGTCTCGCCGGAGAGGATCTTCGGCAGGTACTCCGCCTTCA
>JASLZO010000038.1 GCA_030754805.1 Dehalococcoidia bacterium | reverse complement strand
CCATCGAACAACGTTGGAGCGACTAAATTGTATCACGCGATGAAAGATTTCCTTCGGGTGACATTTCTTGAATCAGGTAACGAATACTTGATTTCTCTCTGTACGATATTCCGATCTGGTGAGTTGGATTAGTTCTGTTTGGTAAATACGGATTAGCGAGGCTCGCATCTCCGATCGGATAGATTAGTGGTGTATAATTTGGTACGCGAATCTCTTTGGTGTGGGAATTGTCCGATAGGGAAACGCGCGCACAGCGTTCAGGTTGGCGTTGAAGCCAAGCGCTCGGTGCCAGGAAGGGGGGTCGTTTGCGTAGTTCCGGACGGCTGGTGGTCGTGTCAAATCGGGTACCCACCACCGCATTCCCGGCCTCCGATGAGGAACGGCGTGCTCAGCCTGTAGGCGGACTGGTAAGCGCGGTGCGGGCGGCGCTTGAGTCACACACCGGTATGTGGTTCGGTTGGAGCGGGACCACCACGGAGCGGCGTACCTCCAGCACACCAGACATTTCCGAAATCGGCCCGATAAACCTCGTCACGGTCGATCTTTCGGCGGACGAAGTGAATCTCTTCTATACGGTGTTCGCGAACCGGTCACTCTGGCCGACCCTCCACAGCTTTCCGACGATGGTGACGGTCCGCCACGACGCGTATCGCGCGTACCAGCGGGTAAACCGAAAGTTCGCCGAGGCCCTTTTGCCAATGTTGGAAAAGGGTGACCTGATATGGGTACACGATTACCATCTGATTTCCTTCGGCCGGGAGTTGCGCCGTCTCGGGTGGACCGGAAAAATCGGGTTCTTTTTACACACTCCGTTCCCTTCGACCGAGATATTCGGGGTTCTGCCGGCGGCCGATGAACTTCTACGCGGCTTCGAAGCCTACGACCTGGTCGGGCTCCATACGGCGCGATACAAGCAGAACCTGTTGGACGCACTGTCCACCGAGCTCGAAGGAGAGGTCGAGGGCTCCTTCTTCACGGGATCGGAACGGTCGACAAAGGTAGGGGTGTTCCCTATCGGCACGGACCCCGCAAACTTCGAACAGTGGTCACTTAAAGCCGAACAGGAGCAGGCTGACACGTTCATCCAACGGCTGCTGTCTCGACGATCCCCGAGCCCACGACGGCCGAAGATCATCCTTGGGGTCGACCGATTGGACTACACAAAAGGAATCCCCCAGCGGCTACTGACGTTCGAGCAATTACTCGAGCGCCACCCCTCGCTACGCGGGACGGTCACGCTGGTCCAGATATCCGCTCCGTCACGAACCCGCGTTCCGGAATATATCCGGGAGCGTGAGCGGGTGGACCAACTCGTCGGCAGGATCAACGGCCGGTTCTCCGAGGCCGATTGGGCTCCGGTCCACTACCTCTACCGCTCATATACACAACCTGAGTTGGCCCGGTTCTACCGTGAGGCAGACGTCTGTCTCGTGACCCCATTGCGGGACGGGATGAACCTGGTCGCGATGGAATTCGTCGCGTCTCAAGGCCCCGATCCGGGAGTGCTCATTCTTTCGCGGTTCTGCGGCGCGTCCGAGACGATGCCAGACGCCGTGACCGTGAACCCGTATGACAGCGAAGGGACAGCCGAGGCGCTGTACCGAGCACTGATGATGGATGGCACCGAGCGCAAGCGCCGGTGGGAGTCACTGATGAGCGGCGTCCGCAGCAGAACGGCGATCTCCTGGTCCGAAGGTTTCCTAGACGAACTCTCGGCGACCACCTCAATCGAATCGTTCCAGCCCGCGCTGGCGGAGGTCGCCGGCCGTGCCGCATCCACGTAGAACTCGACTCGCTTCTTACCGCTGACCACGTGCTCGTCGCGATCCTCTCGGACATCCATAGCAACCTTGTGGCCCTGGAGGCAGTCGTCAGCGACGCTCAAGAGCAAGGAAGCGGCGTCGACCGATTCTGGGCACTCGGAGACCTGGTCGGTTACGGACCGTGGCCGAACGAGACGTTAGACTTTCTTCGGACGCTGGACCACGTGGCGGTCGCAGGCAACCACGACCTCGCCGCTGCCGGTCTGATGTCGACAGACCTGTTCAATGGAGACGCGGCGGCGTGCTGCGAGTGGAATGGAGAACAATTGTCCCAAGTGAGTCGCACGTATCTACAGGATCTCCCACAGACCACAGATACCGATGCTGGATTCACGTTGGTGCATGGAAGCCTCCGCGATCCTGTGTGGGAGTACCTGGTCCACGTCGAGGCCGCGGCCGCCAGTTTCGAACGCCTGACAACACCTCGTCTCGCCGTCGGGCACTCTCACATGCCATTGATCTTCGAAGAGGCAGACGAGGGTCCGACGCAACGCGTCCCGACGCCATCCGACGGCCCGATCGCACTTTCCAGTAGGACGATCTTGAACCCGGGGAGCGTAGGCCAACCGCGGGACGGCGATCCCCGAGCGTCGTACGCGATCTGGGACTCGGAGGCGCAAACAGTCTCGTATCACCGTGTTGAGTACGACGTCCGCGCCACACAAGAGGAAATGGAACGGGCGGGACTGCCACCCCGGATGTCGGCGCGTCTCGAGCACGGCCGGTGAGATGACCCGGTGAGGCAAACGCCGATGGGATTCAAGGCAGGAAAGCTTGACCTTGAGGGCGTCGTCAGCCAGCCCGACGAACTCAACGGCCCGTTCCCGGCAGTACTCATCTGCCATCCAGAACCACACCTCGGTGGGACGATGGAGAGCCCCGTGGTCAAGGCGCTAGTTCAGGGTCTCGCGGAACGCGGCCTGCTCACGCTCAGGTTCAACTATCGTGGTGTCGGTTCCAGTGAGGGGGAAACGAGCCTGGGACCAGGCGAGGTGGAGGATACGAGGGCGGCACTGAAGGTGCTGCGCTCCTGGCCGACGGTCGACCGAAACCGCGTGGGCGTTATTGGTTATTCGTTCGGAGCCGGCATCTCGGTCCGTGTGCTCATGCGCGAGGAAAAGGTGCTGCGCGCCGGAGTTGCAATCTCCCCTCCGCTCGAGCTGCCACCACTGGGTCTCGAAGGTATTACGAAGCTGGACAAGCTCCGGCGACCACTCCAGGTCATCATCGGCCAGGACGATGGACTCACGAAACCGGACAAGCTCAAGGAATGGGCCCAGAACTGGGAGAACGAAGGCATCAGCACGGTGGTGATAGAGGGCACGGACCGTTCGTGGCAGGGAAAGAGAAACGTGCTTTCGAGAACGGTCTCAGAGTTCCTCACGCACGCGTTTCAGTCTTGATGATTGTTCAAAGGCCTTCCTATCCCGTTGACCAGTTCCAGGCACGAACTTAGGATGCATCCGGATTCGGGTCCCACCCGCAGATCTATTCGCCAGGAGGTTCATACGCATGGCGACCTACGTGCTTCTCAGCTCGCTGACTGACGAGGGGCGTAAGACCGTGAAACACCGGCCGGAACGCATCCAGGAAGTGAACCTGGAGATCGAGAGCTGGGGGGCAAAGGTCATCGCGCAGTACGCGGTGCTGGGCCCGTATGACTTCGTCAGTATCGTGGAGGCACCGGACAACGATACGATCGCGCGGCTCTCGTTAGAACTGGGGTCCCGAGGGACGATCCAGATCATGAGCCTGCCGGCGTTCAGTATCGAAACGTTCATCAACCAGCTAGCGAAGGTCCGTGACGCCGTATAGACGCAGGGTAACCAACCCGTTCACCGCGTCATAGCAGAGAGATAGTCCGGCAGGTATTCGCTCAACGCGAGCGGCGCGAATCCGAATTGGCGCTGGATCGAGTCCAGGTCCGTGACGTTGTCGTGTTCCAGTTCCCGGAGTTCGGTCCTAGTCACCGGCGGGTCGCGCGACAACTTCGCCAGTACGACCGCGCCGGGGACGAGTAGCTGTGATGGAACCGGGATGAACGCGCGACGCTTCCCGAGGATCGCCGCGAAACGCCCAGCGATCTGCGAGAACGTAATCTGGTCCGGCCCCCCAATCTCGAATTTCCGGCCGATGGCGTCCGGGTTCTCGAGAATCGACGCGAGCACTCGGACGAGGTCGCCGATCCATATCGGTTGAAATTTCGTCTTGCCGCCATTGGGGAGGGTGACGATGGGCTTCGAGAAGTCCAAAGCGCTGATGACCCGTTTCGAGAAGGCATCGCCGTGGCCCAAGACCAGCGACGGTTTCACGACAGTGTGATCGAGGCCGCTGTCTGCGACAACATTTTCTGCCAGCCAGCGGGACCGACTGTATGGCTGCCGTTCATCGTCAACAGATCCCATAACGCCTATTGCCAAGAAGCGTCTGACTCCGGCTTCGTGCATCGCGGCCACGACGTTCTCGGTACCCGCAACGTTCGTGGCCGCGAAGGTCCGACCCTCGGTCTCGCGGATGATCGCGACCGTGTGCACGACCGCATCGACCCCTCGCATCGCCTCCACCAGCACGGGGACATCGGCAATATCACCCGGGAGCGGATCCACGAAGTCCTGGAGCATCGGGGTTCCACGCTCGATCCGCTCTCGGGCGGCAGCAATCTGGTCGGGGTCGACGGTTCCCGTTTCGCCCATGCGGTCGACGGTTCGCGATGCGACTGCCAGGGTGTGTCGAGCGTCTTCGTAGACCCATTCTGGATGCCGTGAGAGAACGCGGACGCGGTCGCCGCCTCGCGCCGCGAGGTACGCACAGAGGTGTCGACCAACGAACCCTGCCCCACCGGTGATCAGGATCATCCGGACCTCCCAGATCCGCATCGAATTGACGTCAGGAACCAGCCTAATCGGGCCTTCGGATCTTCGTTGCGCGCCTATCTAGGCGGTGTTATTCTCCCGCTGGGTAGGGACCGGCGTCGTGGCAGACGCTCGGAATGGAATATCGGCCGGTGTCCGGCCGCCGGGAGGGCTCTTGATGGCCGACTACGAGAACGTCCTATACGAGAAACAGCGGAAGGGTGCCCTGATTACGCTCAATCGACCGGATCGGTTGAATGCAATCAGTCCCGACCTGGAGCGTGAGCTTCATGAGGCCCTCGACGAGGCTGAAGCCGATCCGGAGGTCCGGGCGATCGTTCTGACGGGCGCCGGACGCGCATTCTCCTCCGGGTACGACATATCCGGCGAGGCGGAGTTCGCCTGGCCGTATGCTCTGCCGGAGGGTACCAGCGCCGCCGAGCATATCGATTACTGGCGGATGAGCGACCGCAGAAACCGAGACAAGTTCTTGCACATGTGGGAGTTGTCCAAGCCGGTGATTGCAGCCGTCCACGGGTGGTGCATGGGTGGCGGATCCTGGTATGCCGTTGCGGCCCACATGACCTTCGCCGACACCGAAGCCGTGTTTGCTCAGCCGGAGGTCCGGCACATGGACAACACGAGCTTCTTCTGGATCCTGAACGCCGGGTACAAGAACGGGCTTCGGTACAGCCTCACCGGCGATCACATCGACGCCCAGGAAGCGCTCCGCATCGGCATCGTCAACAAGGTGGTCGAGCCGGACCAACTCCTTGAAGAAGCATTCAGCGTCGTTGAGCGCATCGCGCTTGTCTCGCCGGAAACGGTGAAAATCAACCTGGCGGTCGCCACGATGGGGCTGGAGATGATGGGTCTCCACAAGGCCCTGACGCTCAACGCTGAGCTTTCGGCATTGGCCCATACGTCCGTCTCCGAAGAAGGGCGCAAGAAATTCACCGATGCGCAGAAGACGAGCGGGCTCCGCGGTTACCTGCAAGAGCGAGATGGCCCGTTCCAGCCCGAGCCCTTCGGCCCTCGCTCACGACCCCGCGAATAGTTGCGGCAGATCTACAAACCGGGAGAAAAGGACACGCATTTGCCTGAGTACGAAAACCTCCTCTATGAGAAGCAGCGAAAGGGCGTGCTGATCACGCTCAACCGTCCAGAGGCGCTGAACTCCATAAGCCCCGAGATGGAGTCGGAGATGCATGCAGCTTTCGATGAAGCAGCGGCTGATCCGGAGATCCGGGCAATCGTGCTAACCGGAGCCGGCAGAGCGTTCTCCGCGGGATATGACATGGGGAGCGAAGACTCGCCGATGCGCGACTTCGTCTGGCCGTATGGAGTCGCACCTGGCGAGAGCGTTGCCGAACACATCGACATGTGGCACACGAACGACGCCGATGGAGTCAGGAAGCTGCTCCACATGTGGGAGCTTCCGATACCGGTGATCGGGGCGATCAACGGATGGTGCATGGGCGGCGCGTCCTGGTACGCGACAGCCACGCACATGACGTACGCGTCCGAGAACGCGGTCTTCGCCCAACCGGAGGTGCGCCACATCTCCAACACCAGCTTCTTCTGGGTCCTGAACGCTGGCTACAAGAACGCGTTGCGGTATTCGCTGACGGGCGACCACATCGATGCGGCGGAGGCGCTGCGCATCGGCATCGTGAACGAGGTGGTGCCGCACGACGACCTCATCGATCACTGTTTCAAGGTCGTCGAGCGAATCGCTCTCGTCTCGCCGGAGACGGTGAAAATCAACCTGGCGGTCGCGACGATGGGGCTCGAAATGATGGGCCTGGCGAACGCGCTGAAGCTGAACGGTGAACTGTCGGCGCTGGCGCACTCGTCAAGCCGCGAGGACTATCGGAAGGATATGTTCGACGCGATGATCTCGGGCGGGATGAAGGGGTTCCTCCAGGTAAGGGACGGCCCCTTCCAACCGGAGCCCTTCGGTCCACGCTCGCGCAGATAGTCAACGAAGCAATCTGGAAGAGGAACGAGAAAAGAGGGGACGATGGCCGATTACGAGCACCTACTGTACGAGAAACAGCGGGGTGGCGTCCTGATTACGCTGAACCGCCCAGAAGCGTTGAACGCGCTCAGCCCGCCGTTGGTCACCGAGTTGCACAACGCGTTTGACGAAGCTGAAGCCGACCCGGAGATCCGCGCGATCGTCCTGACCGGAGCCGGTCGGGCGTTCTCGGCCGGATACGACATCGCAGGGGAGCGCGCACCGACGGTCTGGCCCTACGGGCTCGCCGAGGGCACAAGCGTCGCGGCACTGCTGGACCGATGGCGGACGCAGGACAAACCGACACGGTTCATGCATATGTGGGAATTGTCCAAGCCAATCATCGCTGCGGTAAACGGTTGGTGCATGGGTGGCGGGTCCTGGTATGCGCTATGGAGCCACATGACCTATGCGTCCGAGAACGCGGTGTTCTCCCAGCCGGAAGTCCGGATGATCTCCAACACGAGCTACATCTGGGTCCAGAACGCCGGCTACAAGAACGCGCTCCGGTACTCGCTTACGGGGGATCACATCGACGCCGATGAGGCACTGCGGATCGGAATCATCAACCAGATCGTCCCGCAGGACGAGTTGATCGACCACTGCTTCGGCATCGTGGAGCGAATCGCTCTCGTTTCGCCGGAGACGGTGAAGATTAACCTGGCCGTCGCGACGATGGGCCTCGAGATGATGGGTCTACGGAACGCGCTGGTACTGAATGGGGAGCTGTCGGCGTTCGCTCATGCGTCGAAGCGGGAGGAGTACAACCGACCGCTCGATGAGGCACGCGATGGCGGTGGGCTCAGGGCCTATCTCCAGAAGCGAGACGGACCGTTCCAGCCCGAACCATTTGGTCCACGATCGGAAATCCGGGCGTAGGAGGTCTCACCGATGCCTGACTTCAAGAATCTTTTGTACGAAAAGCAGCGCAACGGTGTTCTCATCACGCTGAACCGCCCCGAGGCGCTGAACTCCATCAGCCGGGAGATGGAAGACGAGATGCACTCCGCGCTGGATGAGGCGGAGGCCGATCCGGAGATCCGGGCCATCGTCCTCACCGGCGCGGGCCGGGCCTTCTCCGCTGGGTACGACATGGGTGGCGGGAGAGGCCCGATGCAGTGGCCATACGGCCTTTCGGAGGGGATGAGCATCGCGGAGGCGATAGACAACCAACGGAAACGACCCAGTCGAAACCGTTTCTTTCACATGTGGGAGTTGTCGAAGCCGATCATTGCCGCGGTGAACGGGTGGTGCATGGGTGGAGGTTCCTGGTACGCGATCTGGAGCCATATGACCTACGCCGCCGAGAATGCGGTGTTCGCGCAGCCCGAGATCCGTGGATCGTCGAACACGAACTACATCTGGATCCAGAACGCGGGTTACAAGAACGGGCTGCGGTATGCGCTGACAGGCGACCACATCGACGCACAGGAGGCCCTGCGAATCGGCATCGTCAACCAGGTGGTGCCGGCGGACGAGCTGCTCGATCACTGCTTCAGCATCGTCGAACGCATCGCTCTGGTGTCGCCGGAGACGGTGAAGATCAACCTCGCGGTGGCAACCATGGGCCTGGAGATGATGGGCCTGCGCAACGCCGCGGTTCTGAACGACGAACTCTCGGTGTCGGCTCAGCTCTCGAAGCGGGAGGAACTCCAGCGCCCGCTCGATGAGGCCCGGAACGAGAAGGGTCTCCGAGGGTTCCTGCAGGCGCGGGATGGTCCGTTCCAACCGGAGCCCTTCGGCCCGAGGTCGAAGCCGCCGTCTGAATAACGAGAACCGTGAAACGATCGAGGGCTGGGGCCACAAGACCCCAGCCTTTTTGCCTCTGACAACCCTGTTGGACGGAGAGGAAGAAGGCCGGCGATGGAACTGAAACTCGACCCGGCGTCCACGGCGCTGCTCGTCGTCGATATGCAGAACGACTTCTGCCATCCCGACGGTTACTACGCGCAGGCTTCGGGGGAACTGTCTCCGCTGGGAATCGATCCTGGCCTGGTCCAGAAGAGCATCGGACCGATGCGCTCGCTTCTA
>JASLZO010000389.1 GCA_030754805.1 Dehalococcoidia bacterium | reverse complement strand
ATCCACCGCTCCGCCGCCTTAGGGTCGAACGGTCCATCTGAGTAGTGCGGACTGATAAATCTAAGGAAGTACCACGACGAACAGGCGAAGCCACCCAGGGTGTCGGTTTCGCGCCTCGCCACGTCCTGGCAATTTGGGCAGGTTGTATTGACCCAGTCCTCGATCGATTCCAGTGGAGACCGGTGTGATTGCTTGGGTTCGAAGTCCTCCAGGTGAGGTAGGACAACCGGCAGGTCGCTCTCGGGAACCGGCACTTCGCCACATTCTTCACAGTGCACGATTGGAATCGGACTTCCCCAATAGCGCTGTCGGGAAATGAGCCAATCGCGCATTCGGTATGCCACAGACTTCGCGCCTCGGCCCGCTCGCTCAAGCTCTGCCACAATCCGGTTCCCGCCCTCCTCGGATGGCAGTCCATCATGGGGAGGGGAGTTGACCATGGTTCCCGGCTCCGTGGTGGCGTGCTCCAGTTCCCCACCATCCCAACCATCGGGAGCGATGACGACGCGAATCGGCAGAGCGTACTCTTGAGCGAATTCAAAATCCCGTTCGTCATGCGCC
>JASLZO010000388.1 GCA_030754805.1 Dehalococcoidia bacterium | reverse complement strand
CCGGTTGGGCTGACTCCACCTGGACCTTATGAAGGGTCCCTACCTTCAACTCACGGTCGATCGAACGCTCGGGCAGAAGTGCAATCCCGAGCCCTGCCTCGACCATCTTCTTGGTCGCCTCGATGCTGTCGAGTTGCATCTGTTGGCGGGGCATGACCCCGAGATCCCGGAAGAGTCCGAGGATCATTCCGTAATAACCCGAGTCCCGATCGAAGAGCACCAACGTCTCATCCGAAAGCTCGTCGAGCGGGAAGGACTCCCGCTCTGCGTACAGGTGGCTCGATGGGACCACGAGAACGAGCTCGTCCTGGTAGATGACGGTGGTTCGGATGTCGGGGCGGTGAATCGGTCGCCCGAAGCCGACCTAGGCCTCGTCCTGGAGGACCATCTCGACAACCTCGTCGGAGTGGCCTGTCCGCACCACGACTGAAATTCCCCGGCTTGCCTGGCAGAAAGCCTTCAGCACCTCGGGAAGGACGTAGGTCCCAACGGCCGGTGCGGATGCAATTGCGAGCTGGCCGGAGGTGCCTTCGCGGAACCCAACTAGCGCCATCTCTCCTTCGTCC
>JASLZO010000387.1 GCA_030754805.1 Dehalococcoidia bacterium | reverse complement strand
ATACCGTTCCGAGACGGCGGCCGCCCACGGCGACCAGAAACGATTCAAGCGCAACATCATTTACACGATCGGGCTAGGTCTATTGTTCTTGGTCGGCGTCGGAGTTGAGTGGGCCGAGGCGTTAAAACACTTCCCGCCATCAACCGAATTCGGCACGGTGTTCTTCACACTCACCGGCGTGCACGCGTTCCACGTTCTTTCGGGACTGGTCGCGCTGGGAATCATCTACTACATGGGCCGTGACGGCCGGTTTACCACCGGCTCGTACTGGGGCGTCGAAGGCACTGTGAAGTACTGGCACTTCGTCGACGTCGCCTGGGTGCTGATCTACCCGACGCTTTATCTGGTCAGCTAACACGAGGCCCAGGCCAGCCTATGCTACCAAGCTGGAGAGCCTGGTCAGGTGGATGAGCGCCGCGAGCGCTTTTATCATGGTCGGCTTCGCCACGCTGCTGATCACCGGTAACTACATAATCGTCACGGAGTGGGTCTATCGCACCACGGGCCCTCCTCTGGCCCAATGATGTGATCGCATATCAAGCCGGCGCCGGCGCTATGCGCCGGCTTCTTCCCAGCC
>JASLZO010000386.1 GCA_030754805.1 Dehalococcoidia bacterium | reverse complement strand
CACTCGGGTCGTCGGGGCGGATCTGGTCGCGGCTCGGTCAGCGACGCTGGGCTTCGAATAGACGGCTTAGCGGTCCCCGCCGGGCCTACCGGCCTCGCGGGTGGGCGCGCTGGTACTCCTCCTGTAGGTGCTCGGTGGTCAGGTGGGTGTACACCTGGGTGCTGGCAATGCTGGCGTGTCCCAGGAACTCTTGGACCTGCCGCAGCGAGGCCCCTCCGCGCAGCATATGGGTTGCGAAGCTGTGCCGCAGGACGTGGGGTGTGACGGTGGGCTTGATCCCCACCTGCCCGGCGTACTGCTTGAGGATGAGCCAGAACCCCTGTCGCGTGAGCCGGTCTCCGCGCCGGTTCAAGAAGAGAGCCTGCTCTCGGGAATCGGGCGAGAGCAGGTCCGACCTCGCGACGTCCAGGTATTCCTCCAGGGCCGCCACCGCTCCCGGGTGCATCGGAATGAGCCGCTCCCGGCCACCCTGTCCTCGACACCTCACGTGGCCGGCGGGGAGGTTGGCGTCGGTCACGTCGAGCCCCATGAGCTCGCTGACCCGCATTCCGGTAGCGTAGAGCAACTCCAGCATCGCCGCG
>JASLZO010000385.1 GCA_030754805.1 Dehalococcoidia bacterium | reverse complement strand
CGGCACGGTCCACGCCCCTACGCGCCCCGGCCTGGGCTTCACCCTCCGCGAAGACGCCCTCGAACGCTTCAGATACGTCCCTGGCCCCGAGTTCGTGTTCCAGGAAAACGAGAAATGAAGGATTACCGCATCGACATCTTCCACAGCGAAGAGGATGAGGGGTACATAGCCGACATTCCCGATCTGGAGTCGTGTTCGGCGTTCGGCGACACGCCGGAACAGGCGTTGTCAGAACTCGAGATCGCCAAGACGGCATGGTTCGACGCGGCCCGATCATCTGGCAAGCCGGTTCCGCCGCCTCGGCGGTGCGTCTGAAGTCAGAGCGCGATACCCAAATCGTAGGGGAGGGTTTCAAACCCTCCCGCCTGGTTCCGAGGACATAGACGGTTGTCACGCGGGTACAGCGTGTTCGACGGCGCCTTCGGGGCGTTTTCCATGCAACGCACCGGGAGGGTTTGAAACCCTCCCCTATGGCATCGTCTTACAGCGCCCACCGCCTCAGTCGTCATCCTCCACAACGACCGCAGTGCCATAGACCAGTATCTCAGCGGCGCCGCTCACGATCATTGCTGTCATGAACCGCAT
>JASLZO010000384.1 GCA_030754805.1 Dehalococcoidia bacterium | reverse complement strand
AATTACCGCTGAGCACGTAAAGGGCGCTGAGAATTATTTTCGAGAAACGCCAGACTCTGCGTTCTTCGCGATCTTGGCGATGAATTGTATTTTATGTTTGGGTTAGCTTGCTACAGCGTGGTGTCCTGGACAGGCCAGTCGCCCTCGAAGACCTCTTCGACAGGGCCTTCGAGGATCACCTCGCCCGTTCCGAGCCAGCGTAGCAGGAGTTCTCCGCCTGGCAGGGACACGGTTACGTCGTCGTCAAGGAGGCCGTTTTGGCGGCCTACTGCGACAACGGCGCATGCGCCGGTTCCACAGGCCATGGTTAGTCCGGATCCGCGCTCCCAGACCCTCACCTTGACGTGATTTCGGGAACATCGGGTTGTGTTCGACCTTCGGCCCCAGGTCATGGAGTGGCACCTCGTCGACGGGTGTGTTGATGAATGCCACGGCGTGAGGGTTGCCCATCGAAACGCAGCTTATGGAAAAGATACCTCCGCCGACGCTCAGGGGGAAGTCGACCAGCGTGTCATGGCTTGGCGCTACGACCGGGACCTCGTCGACCGCGAAACGCGGTGCGCCCATACCCACGACGGCGCGGGTCACC
>JASLZO010000383.1 GCA_030754805.1 Dehalococcoidia bacterium | reverse complement strand
GCGTTAAGCGTCGGGGAGCGGCAAACACGCTTTGATCCGGCGATTTCCGAATGGGGAAACCCATCTCGAGTAATATCGGGATATCGGCACCTGAATACATAGGGTGCTCGAGGCGATACCCAGGGAAGTGAAACATCTCAGTACCTGCAGGAAAAGAAAACAAAAGTGATTCCCATAGTAGCGGCGAGCGAACTGGGAACAGCCTAAACCAATATAGTGTCATGACTGTCATTTTAGCAATATCGGGGTTGCGGGAAGCGACTGGAAGGTGTGACAGAACCTTCGGCGAGTCAGAAAACTTTTGCTTAGAAGAATTGAATCAGGAAAGGTTCAGCCATAGAGGGTGATAGCCCCGTATTCGAAAAGTAATGGTCTCGTTGGATTATTTTCTCAAGTAGGGCGGAACACGAGAAATTCCGTTTGAATCTGCCAGGACCACCTGGTAAGGCTAAATACTCTCATATGACCGATAGTGTAACAGTACCGTGAGGGAAAGGTGAAAAGTACCCCGAGAGGGGAGTGAAATAGAACCTGAAACCGAATGTCTACAAGCTGTCGAAGTCCGCAAGGACGACGGCGTGCCTTTTGC
>JASLZO010000382.1 GCA_030754805.1 Dehalococcoidia bacterium | reverse complement strand
GCTGTCCGGCCTGGGTGCGGTACTCTCGTAACTCGAAGAACATCCAGTCTCCTCCAATATTGATGATTGCTCGATTCGGGAAACGTGCCTGATTGACATGTTCCAAGCGATCCCGCCCACGGCCGAACCTCGCGGCAGCGCCGTCAATCCGGGCGGGCCTTCAATTTATGCCGGTCAGTCGCTCGTGTCAACGGTGTCGCGCCATCGGTTGGCGCAATGACGGCGGCGACGAAGATCACCTGGCCCGACGAGTTGGCTGTACCCTTACGTGGCTCTCCCAATTGCATCAGGACTCAGGTCGAACGGAGTTAGGTTTTTTCCGTTCGTGGTGAGCCTGTCGAACCACACCGACGTTTCCGCTTCATTTACGATTTGTGCACCGCATTTGCGACTCAGGTCCTTAGTGGCCTGAGCCGTCGGTTCGTCGTAGTCCGGATCGGATGATCCACCAGCCGATGGCGCCGCACAATAGCGACGAAATGAGGATGGCCAGCTTGGATTCCGCTATAAGTTGTTCGCCGTCCAACGCCAGGCCAGTGATGAATATGGACATGGTGAATCCGATTCCACCGAGCCAAGATGCGCCGTAGA
>JASLZO010000381.1 GCA_030754805.1 Dehalococcoidia bacterium | reverse complement strand
CTCCCAGTGGAACTCCTCCCGACGCGACCACCTCATAGGCTGCGTCGATGTCGGTGGGGTCGTGCTCGTCGGGGATGGCCCACGCTGGCGGCTCGATGCCGAGCTTCGGGTTGCCCTTGAGCTGATCGTACGTGTCGTTGTACTGCGTGCAGGGCGACTGCACGTGTACCACTGCAAACCCCGGATGGTCCATAGCGTCGTTTATGAGCGACGCCAGGTCCTTGACCGTGGTTGATAGGCTCGAAGCCACGTACGAGACGCCGAACGTCAGGTACATCTTCAATGGGTTCAACGCCACCTCCACCTTGCCGAAGGGCGTCGAGCTGGTGACCATCCCTTCGTGGCTCGTTGGGGAGCTCTGACCCTTGGTCAAGCCGTAGACGGCATTGTCCATGACAACGGCGCAGACGTTCAGGTTGCGCCGCGCTTGAGGCGCGATGTGCTCCAGGCCGATGCTGAGGAAGTCCCCGTCGCCGGATACTATGACCACGTTGAGGTCGGGACGCCCCATCTTGATCCCCATTGCAATGGGAAGAGTCCTCCCATGAATGCCATGGATTCCGTAGGGCTGCGGGCCCTCCAGCAGGTGGACCATGTTTC
>JASLZO010000380.1 GCA_030754805.1 Dehalococcoidia bacterium | reverse complement strand
AAGTACATCACTGCAACCCATTTGGAGATGTGACGAATCATTCCCAGATCATGACTGATGAAAAGGTATGTGAGTCCCAGTTTTTCTTGCAGGTCTTCCAGCAGGTTGACTACTTGGGCCTGAATTGATACATCGAGCGCCGCAATCGGTTCATCGCAAATGATGAATTCGGGATTGAGTCCCAGGGCGCGTGCGATCCCAATTCGCTGGCGCTGACCACCCGAGAATTCGTGTGGGTAGCGGTTGGTGTATCTGGGGTTTAACCCGACGGCATCCAGCAACTCTTCGACTCGGTTGCTGCGGTCCTTACCTTTAAGGATGCTGTGCTCATCCAGTGGTTCGGCAATGATGCTGCCGACCGTCATGCGGGGATTAAGGCTGTCCTGTGGATCCTGGAATATCATCTGCATTTTTGGGCGCAACGCGCGCAATGCAGAAGGTTTAAGTTGAGTTAGATTCACATCCTTAAAAAGGATCTGACCTTCGGTTGGACGATAGAGATGCAATATGGTGCGGCCTAACGTTGTTTTTCCACAACCGCTTTCTCCGACGAGTCCAAGATTTTCCTGTGGCATCAAATCGAAGTTGACGCCGTCCACCGCCTTGATCGTGCCGGCCTGTCGACGCAGCAAGCCCGCGGTGATCGGAAAATGTTGCTT
>JASLZO010000037.1 GCA_030754805.1 Dehalococcoidia bacterium | reverse complement strand
CAGGTCCAGGTAGTAACCGGGGATTTGGGGAGCGTGCAGCAGGCCCTTGTACACGATTGTGTTGCAAGAGAGGCTTGGGGGATACACATCGCCCGGAGAGAACCCGGTTTCGGCGGCCCGTTTCTCGATGACCTTACGTATGACGTAAAGCTTCCTCTCGAATATTTCGGCGTCCAAGATCTCTGACGATCGGCCGACGAAGAGATGGCTGATGTGGGGTTCGACAGCGCGCGCCCCGACTCCGATGGCGGTGTTGTTCCGCGGAACGTCCCTCCAACCGAGGACTGCTTGGCCTTCTTCGCGAACGACGCTCTCTATGAGGGCGGAGACGGTTGCCCTGGCTGCGGCGTTCTGAGGTAGGAAGAACACGCCCACGCCATACTCGAGTGGATCAGGTAGCTGGATTCCGAGTTTCCCTGCCTTGAGGCGCATGAACTCGTGGGGCATCTGGATTAGGATGCCCGCGCCGTCGCCCGTCTCCGGGTCGGATCCAGCGGCGCCTCGATGTCGGAGGTTGTTCAGGACCTCCAAGCCCTTGACGACGATGTCGCGAGACTTGATTCCCTTGACGTTCGCCACGATTCCGACGCCGCAGGCATCGTGCTCGAACCGTGGGTCGTAAAGACCTTTCTTGTCTAGCATTGACGGAATCTCTTGCGAGAACAGGCAATCGAGGACATCGGTATGGCCTACAGGGCCGGGAGGTAGCGGCGGACCTCGTAGTCCGTCACCTGGGCTCGGTATTCGTCATCTTCGATCCGCTTGTTCGTGACGAAACTCTGAAACGCGTGGTCGCCGAGGACCCCACGCACAAATTCGCTGCCTTCAACAAGTTGGATGGCTTCCCGCAGGCTCCCGGGGAGCGACCCGATTCCCAGATCGGCTCGTTCCTGGTCGGTCATGGCAAAGACATCCTGCTCCATGGGAGGAGGTGGCTCGATGCCCTGCTCGATACCTGCCAGCCCCGCGGCCAACATGACGGAGAACGCGAGGTACGGGTTGCATGCCGGGTCTGGCGCGCGGTATTCGATCCGGGCGAAGTCTGGGCGATTCTCCGGTATGCGAGGGACGCGGATCAGGTCGGACTGGTTCCGGCGCGCCCATGAGATATGGACAGGCGCCTCGAACCCGGCGACGAGGCGCTTGTACGAGTTCACCCACTGGTTCGTGATGGCAGTGAAATCCGGCGCGTAGTGAAGGATCCCGCCGATGTAGTTACGCGCCGTCACGGACAGGTGGTCGGGTGAATCCGCGTCGTAGAATGCGTTCGCTTCTCCACGGAATAGCGACTGATGCGTGTGCATCCCGCTGCCGTTCACGTCGGCGAGCGGCTTCGGCATGAACGTTGCGTACACGCCGTGCTGCCGGGCAATCTCCTTCACGACCAGTCGATAGGTCATGCAGTTGTCGGCCATGGTCAAGGCGTCGCTGTAGCGAAGAACGATCTCGTCCTGCCCGGGGGCGACTTCGTGGTGGCTGTACTCGGCCTCGATCCCCATCTCCTCCAGCGTCAGGATCGTCTCCCGGCGAAGGTCGGATGCGACGTCGAGTGGCATCTGGTCGAAGTAGCCGCCCTGGTCGAGGGGGGTTGGGTCGTCGGAGCCGTTGAAGTAGAAGTATTCGAGTTCGGGACCTACATAGAAGGTGAACCCCATCTCGGCGGCGCGTTCGAGGTTTCGGCGCAGCACATAGCGCGGATCGCCTTCGAACGGCGCGCCGTCCGGCGTGTACAGGTCGGCGAAGACGCGGGCGACGCCGGGATGCTGTGGTCGCCACGGAAGCATGGCGAAGGTATTGGGGTCGGGAATAGCGACCATGTCCGACTCGCCGACGCGCGCGTACCCCTCAATCGATGCGCCATCGAACCCGATGCCGTATTCCAACGCCTCTTCGAGCTGCGCCGGGCTGATCGAGAAGCCCTTGAGGGCACCCAGGACGTCGGTGAACCAGAGCCGGATGAACTTGACATCTTGCTCTTTCACGGTGCGAAGGACGAATTCCTTCGCGGACTCATCGAGATTCGCGGTGACCATCTTGTGTGAGCCTTGCTCCCGTCCGAAATGCGGTCGCCGAGCGACGGAAATAGGAAACCGAGCACGCAGGGGCGTGAAAGCCCGGCCAGTATAGGACTCAGCTAGGGGCGTGTAAAGAGAAGTACCAGATGGGACTTTTGGTCTGCTTGCAGCTGATCTTCGCGGCGGGTACGCTCCCGTGCATATCTCGCCGTTCGACGTGCGATCGAGAAGGGGAGCCTCTCGTGGACAAGGAAGACCTGAAGTTAGAACTGTCTGACGAACAATACTGGGTTACCCAGGAAAAGGGCACGGAGATGCCGTTCAGCGGGGCGTACTGGAATTCCAAAGACGAGGGTGCCTATCTGTGCATCTGCTGCGATGAACCGCTATTCGAGTCGGGTACCAAGTACGATTCCGGGACCGGATGGCCCAGCTTCTGGGAGCCACTGGGCAAGGCCAAGATCAACACGACCGAGGACACGGCGATGGGAATGGTGAGGATGGAAATCACGTGCGCCGGCTGTGGTGCGCACCTGGGCCACGTCTTCCCGGATGGACCGAAACCGAGCGGGCTCCGTTACTGTGTCAACTCTGCGTCTCTGAAGCTACAAGAGAATGCGGAGGGCAGTTCCGCGTAATCGGCTGTCGGCCGAGGCGCCTTCTATCGGATCAGACGGTGGCGCATCTTGATCAGCGCGACGCTGTAGATGACCGCGGTCAGCGCGATCAGGTAGAGGACCGCCCACAGGGTGGTCAGCGTTAATTGGCCGACGACCAGCTCACGAATCGCGGCCACGTACGGTGTCAGCGGGAGTATCCAGGCGATACGCTCGATGAGTTCCGGGTAACGATCCAAGGGGAAGAACACCCCGCTAAAGAAGTACATGGGGAAGATGAACAGGGATATGGCGTAGTTGAAGGTCCAGTAAGAGACGGCGAACGCTGTAAACAGCAGTCCAACCGACGCGAAGAGGAGCCCCACCAAGAGCGCGAAGACAGGGATGACGAGCGCGAGAGGAGAGTCGACGAAGCCCAGCAGTGAAATGACAATCAGGATGATGGTGGCGCTAAACAGGGCTCGAGTCGCTCCCCAGAGAGCTTCTCCCAGGAAGACATCGTCGATTCCGAGCGGCGTGGCGATCATCGCGTTGTAGAGTCGCTGAATGTCCATCCGTGTGTATGAGCCGTACGTGCACTCGAAGAAGGCCGCGAACATCGAGTACGCGCCGATGATGCCCGGAGCTATAAACGCGAGATAAGACCCTCGGTCATCGGAGAAGGTGACGTAGGTGCCCAGACCAACGCCCAACGCTCCCAGGACGAGCAAGGGCTCGACGGCGATCGGGCCAACCTCCGCGATCGCGAAGCGGCGAAAGACGGCCCAGTTGCGCCGCCATACGCGAACGCCGTGACGGACCGAGATGCGCGGCAGCGCAGTGGTTGCGGTCGCCATCGGTCAGTCCTGGAGCCCCCGGCCGGTGAGGCGGAAGAAGACGTCTTCGAGGTTGGCGGGCCGGACGACTGTCTGGGTGTGGTCGAGTTCGATGAGGGCGATCTCCTCGGCGGAGAGGCCGAAGGCGTAGAGAGCGTCTTCTGTAGTTTCGACGGAAGAGTTCGGAGCAGTCAGGGCTGTCGCAGCTGCGTCGAGGACCGAGGGGTCGTCGGAATGCACTTCGACGACGGTCTCGCCAGCGTGGCGGCCGATCAAGTCCCTAGGAGTGCCTTCATCCACGATGTGGCCCTCGTGCATAACGACGATACGGTCGCAGAGTACCGCGGCCTCGTCCATGTGGTGCGTAGACAGCAGGAGGGTTACTCCCGCTCGCTTGAGTGTTCGTAGATTGCGCCATACGGCGTGTCGGGCTTGTGGGTCGAGACCGGTGGTCGGTTCGTCGAGGAGCACGATAGGCGGACGATTGATGAGGCCTCTCGCGATTAACAGCCTGCGCTTCATGCCGCCCGAGAGCTCGTCTACTTGACTCGTGGAACGGTCGAGGAGTTGGAACTCGTCGAGTGACTCCAGAGCACGCCGCTGACCTTCAGCGCCCGACATCCCGAAGTAGCCCGCGTAGATTGCCAGGTTGTTCAGGACCGAAAGGTCGGGATCGAGGGATTCCTCTTGAGGGACGATTCCTAGAAGCGCCTTGATCTGCCGTTCGTCGGTCTTGACGGACATCCCGTTCACCCAGAGATTGCCGCTGGTCACAGGGGAAACGCACCCGATCATGCGGAGAACCGACGTCTTGCCGGCGCCGTTGGGACCCAAGAATCCGAAGCACTCGCCGGGTTCGACTGAGAACGAAACGCCCCGGACGGCGATCAGGTCCTGGTATGTCTTGACGAGGTCTCGGGCTACGACCGGGGCGTCCACACAGAAGGCCTAATCGGACTCGTCTTCGTCGTCCAACGAGGCTTCGAACGATCCGCGTTTAGGTGTCGGGGATGGCTGCGTTTCCTTTTCATCGTCATCGGCGACGTCAGGCTGCTCGTCGGTCTGATCGCCCGGCTCCTCGATGGCTTCTACGGCCGGTTCCTCAAGCTCGTAGTAGACCAACGAGCGACTGCGGACGTACGGACGGAATCCGTCAGGCTTTTGTGGTGGGAAGGAAGGGATCTCGGACTGGCTCGGCTCCTGGTAGATCTCGCGGATGATGACGCGGACCTCTTCGTCGGCGAAGTGCAAGGCTGCGGCCGCGTACCGGTTCCCTCCGTCCATCAGCGATGTCAGCCGCAGGGCGAGACGTGGTGGGATGCGGCCGAGGTGGTCGCCACGCCTCGACTCCACGAGGAGCTTTGCGCCGTCCTGCACGAGTTCGACCTGTTCGCCACCCGTGAGTCGCTGGAACGCTGAGGGGTCTCCCGTGTCGATCAGCGACGTGGTGGTCGACTTGCCGGCTTCCTCCATGAAGATGTCGAGGGAGAACGCCGTCTTGGAGATCGTCGGATTGATTTGGACGTTCTCGTCCGCCTCTGCTCGAGTCAGTCTCTCGAAGTTGCGCTGGGCGATGACGCTGTCGGGCGCCAGTGAGAGCACTCGTTTGAGTGTCTCGCGAGCATCGTCCATCTGGGCCAGTTCGAGCAACGCTTTGGCCAGACGATTGAGTGCATCGATGTCGTCCGAAGTTTTTTCGAGGATTGATCGGTTGATCTCAGCGGCTTCGGTCCACTTGTTCCGAAGTGCGAGAGCGATGGCTTTTTCTGCCATGTCGCGAGGAGACGTGAGGCTCGCGGCCTCATCCACCTTGAACAGCGTCATACGGAGAGTGCCTACCTTACCTGAGGATCCGCGCCGATGGAGAGGTCGGCTGCCAGTCTACCTGCGGCGATATGCGTGTCAAGAATCGGGGCTCATATGGTCCCCTCACGCCGCATCCGCTGGTGTTCCACGAGAATGCACTTGTCCATGACGACCCCGAGTCCCGCCTCACGGGCGACCTCGGCGGCTGGTTCGTTCACGAGACCGAGTTGCATCCATACGGCCTTTGCACCAATCGCGATCGCATCGTCCACGACCGGGCCGATCAAGTGCGCTCGCCAGAAGATATCGACGATGTCGACGGGCTCGGGGATCGAGCGCAGGTCCGGATAGACTTTTTCGCCGAGCAGCTCGCCTTCGTAGTCAGGATGCACCGGGATGATGCGGTATCCCTGCTCCTGCATGTACTTCGAGACGTAATGGCTCGCCCGCTCCTCTCTCGGAGAAAGGACGTAGGCGGCGATGGTCTTCGTTTCCCTGACGATTTCTTCGACGGTTTCCATGTGATCCCCACACCATATGAGTCGCTATCGATTCATCGAACTCAGTCTACATAGGAGTTGTCTCCGCCACCGGAAGCAGGGACGCCCCGCTCGCCGGACACAAACTGCTCGAGGTAAAGATTCGAGTATGCGCCACCCTTATCGAGGAGCTCCTGGTGGTGGCCTTGCTCGACGACCCGCCCATCTTTGATGACGAGGATCAGGTCCGCGGCCAGGACCGTCGATAACCGGTGTGCGATGACCAGGCTTGTTCGTCCACGGAGTAGGGGCGTGAGGGCCCGCTGCACGAGACGCTCGTTGTGCGTGTCGAGGCTCGATGTCGCTTCGTCGAGGATCAAAATCCGCGGGTCTTTCAGCAGGGCGCGCGCTATGGCGACGCGCTGTTTCTCTCCGCCGGACAGCCGGTGCCCGCGTTCGCCGACGAGCGTCTCGTAGCCATCTGGAAGTCCCTCCACGACCTCGGGGAGCTGAGCCGCGTCCGAGGCGGCGCGCATCTCTTCGTCGGATGCGTCCGGTCGACCGTACATCAGGTTCGCCCGCAGAGTGTCGTTCAACAGGAATACATCCTGCGTAACGACGCTGATCTGAGACCGCAAAGATGCGAGTGTCACATCCCGCACGTTCAATCCGTCGATCTCGACCGCCCCACTGCCCGTGTCGTACAGTCGCGGGAGCAGGTACGAGATTGTCGTCTTGCCCGCGCCACTCGGCCCCACTAGGGCGGCCATCTGGCCCGGCTGGACCTCGAACGACACGCCGGTCAGAACCTTCTTTTCAGGTATGTAGCCGAACTCGACGTCTCTGAAGGAAATACGGCCGCTGATGGTGGGGGAAGGGCGGGCGTCGGGGGCGTCGACGATGTCCGGCTCGAGGTCCAGGTACTCGAAGATCCGTTCGAACAAAGCCAATGCCGATGCCAGTTCGACGTGGATGTTCAACAGTGAGCTGATCGGACCGAAGACGCGCGTCTGATAGGCGATGAACGCGATGATCCCGCCGATGGTCATCGTGCCGCCGATCACCTGGTGGCCTCCATACCAGTAGACGAGAGCCGGCGCGGCGGCGGAGGTAACACCGAGGACCATGAAGAACCACCGACCAACGAGGCTCTGCCGGATCTGAAGATCCATCAGCCGCTGGCTTCGGTCGCGGAAACGCTGGGTCTCGGCTTCTTCCTGGCCAGACGTTCGGACTAGGAGCGCTCCGCTCACACTCAACGTCTCCTGGATCTGCGACGAGAGGTCAGCGACCCTCTGCTGCTGCTGGCGGCTCAACGTTCGACGGATCCTTCCGACGCGACGTGTTGGGTAGATGAAGATCGGGAGCAGCGCCAGTGAAAGGAGCGTCAACCGCCAATTCAAGAAGAACATGATCACCAGCGTTGGGATCACGGTCAGGATGTCGTTCGCGACGGAGGTGAACGTACCGGTCACGACGCCCTGCACCCCACCGACGTCGCTGGTGAGGCGCGAGACAATTTCGCCTGAGCGGGAGTGAGTGAAGAACGGCAGCCCCATCAGCTGCAAGTGCCCGTAAAGTTGGAACCGTAGATCGCGCATGACTCCCTGGCCGACGGTGGAGTTCAGGAGGCTCTGCCCCACGCCCACCAAACCAGAGAGGACGGGGATCAGGACCATCACCACGACGAGCAGATTGAGGTACCCACCGCGACTCTCGGGAAGGGCGGTATCGATGATGGCCAGCAGGACGAGCGGGGGGAGCAGGCCGATCAGCGAAGCCACGAACATGGTGGCCAATGCGAAGACGATCGAACGGAGATAGGGACGGAACAGTCCGGACACGCGGCGATACCCGGCCACCATCGTCAGGGAATGGGGGCGCTCCGGCTCGCGACCGCCCCAGCCACCTCCTCCGTATCCGCGCGTGAGAGGCTCCTTTCGCTCAACCCTCGGTCAATCCAACCCAAAGCCTACTGCCCCGGTTCACCGGAGCCGTGCGAACCGGTCATCTCCGACGGTGAGGACGCGCGTCCTCACCGAACCTTCGGCCATGGTACGCAGGGGTCACCCTTCTCAGGTTCACACCCGCCTGGGCAACGAGAATACCCACCCCATGCGCCCTTGCCTGCGGTATATATATACAGCGAAGGCATATGAGCACCGATACGGAAATACCCCGCCCGCTGATCCAGGCCGAAGGCATCTCGAAGCGCTTCGGTGACGTCGCCGCCGTATCACGGGTGTCGTTCGAGATCCAGCGGGGAGAGGTCGTTGGCTTCCTCGGACCCAATGGGGCTGGCAAGACGACGACGATGCGGCTGCTGACGGGATTCTATCGCCCCGATGACGGGCGAGTCTGGATCGATGGTCTGGACACCCAGGAGCAAGACCTTCGGGTCAAGCGCGGAATCGGATACCTGCCGGAAAACAACCCGCTCTACGCGGAACTCCCGGTCGTCGAGCACCTCGCGCTGACTTCAGACTTGCGGGGCATCCCTCGTCCCGAGCGAAAAACGGTTTACGAACGCGTCGTCGCGCAGACGGGACTCGAGTCTGTCTACTACCGACCGGTGAACCAATTGTCGAAGGGATTCCGGCAGCGGGTTGGCCTTGCGCTGGCTATCCTCCACGAGCCCGACGTTCTGATCCTCGACGAGCCGACCGAAGGTCTCGACCCCAACCAACGCGTCGAGATCAGGGACCTCATCCGCGATCTGGGCGAGGCACACACGGTGTTGCTGAGCACCCACGTCATGCAAGAGGTCGAACAGACATGTGAGCGACTACTGGTCATGAACCACGGAGTCCTGGTCGCGGACGCTCCCGTGAAATCCATCCTTCAACAGGGCGTGGGGGCCAGTAGACAGGTCGTGGCCGAAATCGAGGGTCCCGACTTCTCGTCACAGTTGGGTGAACTTTCAGGCGTCGATAGCGTATCCGCTGAAGCGGTGGACCCAGGGCGGACCCGGTACGTGCTCTCGGTCTCCGGAGCGGAGGACCCGAGGCCCCGAGTCTTCTCGTTGGCGGCGGAGAATGGACGGGCCCTGTGGGAACTCCGCGTGGAGGCTCC
>JASLZO010000379.1 GCA_030754805.1 Dehalococcoidia bacterium | reverse complement strand
TCCAAGCGCACATCAGTCGGCATCCTGACCTGAAGCGTCAGCGGAAACTCCTCGAGACGATTCCAGCCTTTGGAGAACTTACCGCCACCCTGTTGCTAGCGGAGCTGCCGAACATCGAGCGGTTCGCGAGTGCGCGCCAGGTCGCGGCATTCGCAGGTGTGACGCCCAAGCACAGACATTCCGGATCGTCGGTGCGCGGACGGACTCGGATGTCGAAGATGGGTCAGGCGCGTATTCGCTGCGCGCTCTACATGCCGGCGATCGTGGCTCGTACTCACAACCCTATCGCGAGGGCTTTCGCGGACCGGCTGGAGGAGCGTGGCAAGTGCAAGATGGTCATCATCGGCGCGATGATGAGGAAGCTCCTGCACATCGCCTATGGCGTGCTGAAATCAGGCAAGCCATTCGACCCGCAACACGCCTAGACACCGGAAGGGCAAGACGGTATCAGATAGGCTGCACATCAGCGAGTCCGAGCGTGTCGAGCAGTTGGGGAAGACGCTCTGCAATCATGACGCCTCTCCTTCCTCGACGTGTCCTTCCTCAGCGAGTGCTTGATAGGCGGCGAGAGGACGTTGCTCTACCTCGGGTGACTCCACGCGGATGTGAATCTTCGTCTTGCCGCGCGATGCCCTATGTGCCGGCGCAAACGGGATGCCCGCGTG
>JASLZO010000378.1 GCA_030754805.1 Dehalococcoidia bacterium | reverse complement strand
GCCGAAAGCTTCCTCGACCTCGACAGTGTGACCCTGATCGCAGACGACGGGCGTCGCTACGTGCTGGAGGGCAGGGGACGGCAACATGCGGGCTTCTTACCCAGCCACCTGCGCGAGCACATGGTGTCCGGCGGCGCCGTCACCGTGGCGTTCCACGAAGAAGACGGCGCCCTGGTCTTGGACTCGATCACCGACTAATTTTTGTCGGCATCTTCGAGAGCCTGTCCGAAGCGCCACGTGGTCTGTTCGTCCCGAGCCTGTCGAAGGACCTCGACGCGCCAAGTTTCGCACGTGATAGGCACAGGTCAGCGCCACTTGGTCTGTTCGTCCTGAGCCTGTCGAAGGACCTCGGCGCGCCAGGATTCACGTGTGACAGGCACAGCCGAGCAACGTTCGCCGAAACGTCAAGACAGCCTGGTCACCCCATCCGTATCCGGCCGACGTGGACGCGAACGCGAGTGTCCGATATCATCGCCGAACCGAAGGCGGCCCCGCAACATCGCAAGGATGCTGAAGGCGCCAGCTCATTCAAGCATCGGAGGATTTTCATGACTGGGTACCTAATCGCGGATATCGACGTTCACGATTCTGAGGCGTATGGCGAATATCGAAAAATCGTTGGGGCGACGATCGAGAAGTACGGAGGCAAATTCCTCGTCAGGGCCGGAGCGCATGAAG
>JASLZO010000377.1 GCA_030754805.1 Dehalococcoidia bacterium | reverse complement strand
ACGTCCCCGATCTTCCTCGGGCATCTTCCAGCGAAAAAGCAGCCTTTGAAGGCAGACCGTAGGGTCGGCACGGACCCCTCCAAACGAATGTGGGCAGGCTCGGCGTCCGGGTCCGGGACTGGCGCGGCGGACAGCAATGCTTCGGTGTACGGATGTGAAGGCGCGCTAAGGACAGCCTCGGACGGTCCGTACTCAGCGACATGTCCCGCATACAACACCAGGATGTCATCGGAGACGTAGCGCACCACGCCCAGGTCGTGTGTAATGAAGACGTAGGAGTTCCCTGACTCCAGTTGGTGTTGCTCCAGTAGGTTCAACACCTGGGCTTGAACGGACACGTCCAACGACGAAACGGCTTCATCGGCCACGATGAGGTCGGGACTCGCGGCGAAGGCGCCGGCGAGGGCCACACGCTGCTGCTGGCCTCCGCTGAGTTCCGAAGGCGGTCTGTCGAGGTAGGATGGGTCGAGGCCTACGGCCTCCAAGAGTTCCTCGGCTCGTGTCCGGCTTTCGCTGCGGCTCAGGCCGGCAAACTTCCTCAGCGCTCTGAGGATAGAGTGGCGGATCGGCAGTTTGGGGTTCAATGACGCGGTTGGATTCTGGAACACCATCCGCATGGCGGCTCGCTGTTCGGAAGACCTGTTCTGGACTCCGGCTTCCAGAAGTTGGCCGTGCAGTTCCAGCTTTCC
>JASLZO010000376.1 GCA_030754805.1 Dehalococcoidia bacterium | reverse complement strand
TGGAATGGAAATGGAAAGTAGTGGAAAGGAGTGGAAAGGAAATGGAAAGGAGTGGAAAGGAATGGAATGGAGTGGAATGGAGTGGAAAGGAAATGGAAAGTAGTGGAAAGGAATGGAAAGGAAATGGAAAGGAGTGGAAAGGAATGGAATGGAGTGGAAAGGAGTGGAAAGGAATGGAATGGAAATGGAAAGTAGTGGAAAGGAGTGGAAAGGAAATGGAAAGGAGTGGAAAGGAATGGAATGGAGTGGAATGGAGTGGAAAGGAAATGGAAAGTAGTGGAAAGGAATGGAAAGGAAATGGAAAGGAGTGGAAAGGAATGGAATGGAGTGGAAAGGAGTGGAAAGGAATGGAATGGAAATGGAAAGTAGTGGAAAGGAGTGGAAAGGAAATGGAAAGGAGTGGAAAGGAATGGAATGGAGTGGAAAGGAGTGGAAAGGAATGGAATGGAAATGGAAAGTAGTGGAAAGGAGTGGAAAGGAAATGGAAAGGAGTGGAAAGGAATGGAATGGAGTGGAATGGAGTGGAAAGGAAATGGAAAGTAGTGGAAAGGAATGGAAAGGAAATGGAAAGGAGTGGAAAGGAATGGAATGGAGTGGAAAGGAGTGGAAAGGAATGGAATGGAAATGGAAAGTAGTGGAAAGGAGTGGAAAGGAAATGGAAAGGAGTGGAAAGGAATGGAATGGAGTGGAA
>JASLZO010000375.1 GCA_030754805.1 Dehalococcoidia bacterium | reverse complement strand
AGCGGGACGGCATGGCGATGCAAACGACATTGTCGGCGCCGAGGGCGTCCACGGCGATGGTGGCGACGAGGCTGGAGTCGATGCCGCCCGACAGTGCCACGAGCACCTTGCTGAAGCCGCACTTGCCGACGTAGTCCCTCGTTGCGGTGACCAGCGCGGCGTAGACCTCGCCGTTGCCCTCATACCGCACGGGCTCGGTGTGCTCGACCTGCGTTCGCGATGCGTCCGCGTAGTCCGATACCGGCACCACCTCGGGGGTACCCACCTCGTCGAGGACCGCGGTCTTCTGCTTCCTGGGGCGCGTGTCCCTGAGACGGGCGCGGAAGACCGCCTCAACGTCCAGGTCGACCACCAGCAGCTCCTCTTCGAACTGGCCGGCCCGGGCCACCGGCTCGCCGGCGGGATCGAAGACGACGCTGGCGCCGTCGAAGACCAGCTCGTCCTGGCCGCCGACCATGTTCACGTAGCCGACGAAGAGCTCGTTGTCGGCCGCCCGGGTCGCCAGCATTTTCTCGCGGAACTGGCGCTTGCCCATGTGGTAGGGTGAACCGTTGATGTTGACGATGACCTCGGCGCCGGCGGTCCGCTGCACCTCGGTGGGCCCGATGGAGTGCCAGATGTCCTCGCACACGTTGACGCCGACGGGCGTCCCGTTGATCACGTAGACGGGACAGATGCTCCCGGCCTTGAAGT
>JASLZO010000374.1 GCA_030754805.1 Dehalococcoidia bacterium | reverse complement strand
GTTGGCGGTGAAGTCCTCCCGTGGCGGGATGGCCGTTTTTTCAACCGGTGGTTCTCGAGCAGGAGGTCGGCAACGATCTCCTTGAGCTCACCGTTCGCACGCCTCAGCTGATTGATCTCCGTTCGCGTGGCGTCACGCACGGTGTTGCGGGCCAATCGCTCCTTGCCAGCTTCCATGAACTCCTTCGTCCACGAGTAGTAGTTGGCCTGGTTGATCCCCTCTCGACGGCAGAGATCTGAGACGGTTACCTCGCGCCGGAAACCCTCCAGCACGATCCGTATCTTCTCTTCGGGGGAGTACTTGCTGCGGGTCGCTCTTCGGACGCTCCGCATGAAGCCGCGCGTCTCGTCGGTACGTGCCTCGGCCTGTTCGGACTTCGCCTGGTCGGTACTGCTTTCGGTCACGGTCGTGCTCCTTCGCCTGGACTCTATCCCAGGGAGGCCGCACCGCCCGATCTCTCTCTTATTTCAGGCTCGAAAACTGTCCCACTATCGCTGACGTCCTACAGCCCTAACTCTCGACTCTGCAAAGAAGCTGCTGTCAGCAGTGCAAGGCGATCGGCTGGAAGCGCTGTTCACGGTGACCCTGAGCCTGGGACTTCGGAAAGGCGAGGCTCTTGGACTTCGTTGGTCGGACGTCGATCTCGGCCATGGTCAGCTATCTGTCCGTAGAACCCTTCAACGCATGGCGAGCCAGTGGGTTTTCC
>JASLZO010000373.1 GCA_030754805.1 Dehalococcoidia bacterium | reverse complement strand
TTTTACAGTTCCAAACTCAGCTTTGTAGAGTAATACTACAGGAGGGATGGCCGAGTGGACGAAGGCGGCAGTCTTGAAAACTGCAGTCCTGAGGCAACGGGACCGTGGGTTCGAATCCTACTCCCTCCGCCAAATCAAATAAGAAAGAATGCGTTTTAAACCATCATCATTGGAGAGGTGGCTGAGCGGCTTAAAGCGGTGGGTTGCTAACCCATTGTCCTGCTGATAGTGGGACCCCGGGTTCGAATCCCGGCCTCTCCGCCAGTTATCAAACCCTTACCCAGTCCGGAATTTATTCTGCTGTTTGCCTGCTGTATGTTTGGCAGGTATTACTTCTCTAATTTCAAGAGACATTTCTTCAGTGCAATTCCGGAAGAAAATCCTCCAAGCTTACCGTCGGAACGTATTACACGGTGGCAGGGAATTATCGGAGGTACCGGATTTTTTCCTACGGCATTACCAACAGCTCTGACACCATTCGGATTTCCTATTTCATCGGCAATCCATTTATAACTCTTCAACTCTCCATAGGGTATTTCACTTACTTTCTCCCAAACCTTTCGTTGGAATCCTGTTCCAATACTTAAATCCAATATAGATTCGAAATTTACTCGATGTCCATTAAAGTAACTGGATAGTTCGCGAATTGCATTCTTTAGTTTTCTGTCGTCTCGGATTGCATCCTTCCGGAACCTCTTTCTTAAAAGTGATTGAAATCTG
>JASLZO010000372.1 GCA_030754805.1 Dehalococcoidia bacterium | reverse complement strand
CCACCCCGGCCCGCTCCAGGGGCAGCTGGGTGGTGGAAAACTCGCTGGTGGTTATGTCCACATAGGCGATTCCCACCTCCTCCCCCCCGGCGACCAAGGACACCAGGTAATTGTTGACCCTGGTCTCAAGGAGGCCCGGCTCCACCACCGTCCCCGGAGTTACCACCCGGACCACATCGCGCTCCACCAGCCCCCGTCCGGCGGGGCTGAGTTGCTCGCAGATAGCCACCTTGTGGCCCCGGCTCACCAGCCGGGCCAGATAGCCATCCAGGGCATGATAGGGGATGCCGGCCATAGGCACCCGATGCCCCTTGCCCATCTCCCGGGAGGTCAGGGTTATCTCCAGCTCCCGCGAGGTCAGCTTGGCATCCTCGTCGAAGGTCTCGTAGAAATCGCCCAGGCGAAAGAGGACAATGGCCTCAGGGTGGGCCTGTTTTATGCGCAGGTACTGGCTCCGGACGGGGGTGACGGTTTTCATGGCTGATTTAAGCCTATTTTAACAGAAGTCGGCGCGGCGGAATACAGGGGTTGAAGATTTCAGAGGCTCCGAATCAGCGGCGCAGGTAGTCATCGATGTCGGCGGCGGCCTGCCTTCCCGCCCCCATGGCGCTGATCACCGTGGCCGCCCCGGTGACCAGGTCCCCCCCCGCCCAGACCCCATCCCGGCTGGTCCGGCCCGCTTCGCCGTTGGCGACAACGGTTCCCAGGGGATTGGTGTCCAG
>JASLZO010000371.1:279-723 GCA_030754805.1 Dehalococcoidia bacterium | reverse complement strand
CCCAATTGTTGGCGTTGGTCCAGGCCACCTCCCCTACGTAGATGTCCCCGCGCGAGTCCACGCAGATGCCGTGGGGCGCGCAGAACTGCCCCGTCTCGGTCCCGTAGCCCAGGTGGCCGACCCTGGCATGTCTCTCGCCGCTGGTGTTGAACACCGAGAGCCTCGGCCCGATGTTGGGCAGCTCACGGTTGACCTTCATTCCAGACCCCAGCTCACCTACGTACACGTCCTGGTCGTCCGAAACGTAGATCGCGCAAGGGCGGTGCATGTTTACCCACTGGGTCTCGAAGCGCCCCCGTGAGTCGAACACCTGCACGCGGTGGTTCTCCCGGTCGGCCACGTAGACGTACCCGGCCTTGTCGGTCGCGATACTGTGGACGATATTGAACTCGCCGGGGTCCGTGCCGGACTGTCCCCAGGAGAAGAGCAACTTGCCGTCGGGCG
>JASLZO010000371.1:0-269 GCA_030754805.1 Dehalococcoidia bacterium | reverse complement strand
TTGTGCACCCGGGAGTTGCCGTAGCCGTCGGATACGTAGAGATCGCCGGTAGCCGGGTCCAGGGCCACGTCGGTACAGCGGTTGAAGGGCTCACCGCTCTGGTACGCGGCGGCGGTCCCTGGGTCGCCTATGGTCATCAGCACCCGGCCGTCGAGAGTGCACTGACGGACCGTGTGGTCGCCGTCGTCGGTGCAGAACAGCGTGCCGTCCGGGCCCAGCGTCAGGCCGTGGGCCCTGCTGAATACGTCTTCGCCCCACGAGCGGAGGAA
>JASLZO010000370.1 GCA_030754805.1 Dehalococcoidia bacterium | reverse complement strand
GCCCAGACGATGAACCCCAGCCCCACAATGGACAGGAACGCGCCCACAACCCACTTGTATGCAAATACGGGCTTCCTCGAAAAGTGGCTCAGGATCTCCAGCCACAGCCCGAACGCTGGAAGGATCATGATGTAGACGGCAGGATGCGAGTAGAACCAGAAGATGTGCTCGTACAAAAGCGCATCACCACCAGCCTCCGCCGTGAAAAACGACATTCCCACGACCCGGTCCAATACGACCATCAGCAGACCCAGTGCCACAACCTGGGTTGCCGTCAGACTGATCAAAGCTGCGGAAAATATCGACCAGACGAAGATCGGCAGGCGTGACCACGTCATTCCAGGGGCACGCAGCATGACAATGGTGGCAATGAAATTCAGCCCACCGAGGATGGAAGATAGCCCGAAGGTGATGAACGCTAACAGGAACAGTAGCTGGCCGTTAGCATTAATAACGCTCAGCGGGGGATAGGCCGTCCAACCCGAATCAAACCCCCCGAACAATGGAGTCAAAAGCAGCAGGACTACGACGGGCGGAATGATCCAGTAACTCAAGGCGTTTATGCGGGGGAAGGCCACATCCTCGGCACCGATCATCAAAGGAACCATGAAGTTTGCGAATCCTCCAATGATGGTAGCCACTGCTACCGCCACCATCATGATTCCGTGGAGACTCATCGTGGTGTTGTAAAGATCACCTCCCATGATGGTCTTCCCTGTATCGATTAGCTCGATTCGCATGAGAATGGATAA
>JASLZO010000036.1 GCA_030754805.1 Dehalococcoidia bacterium | reverse complement strand
TGGCGGCTCACCGCCAATGGCAACAAAGCTCTGGACGCCGAGGACTAGCACTGACCGCACCTCCGGGGGTCGCCTCCTTCGCTGATAGTGATTGCGTGACTCGACGGTCGTCCGGTTCGGAGGCGCCAATGACGGGTCACACCGCCTTGGTTTTCGCCCTGCTCAAATTCACGACTCGTTGATCCTCGGCCCGTCCGCCGACCCCCCAAGTATGGGCCCCAGATACACTGGGCGCCGAGAGGTGAAACGATGCGGGGATCGTTGGTAACGGTCGTCTTGGTGATGACCGCGCTCGCCGTCGGCTGCTCGGGCATCTCCCAGGTATTCGAACCGTTGCCGCCCGCCAACACACTGAACTTCCAGGCAACCCTGAACACGGGCGACACCGTCGGCGGGACCCGGACGATCCGTCTCTCCTGGACCCCACCGGACGAGTCCGTCGATCTCATTGTTCTCGAAGAATCGCGCGACGGCCCGAACGGCCCGTGGACGGAGTTCAAGACACTCGTACCCACGCGCGGCTTCCACCTGGAGTCCGCTATCTACCGCCCGGGCCGCGTCTTCTACTTCCGGGCGATTATCGTTCGGGGCAACGAGGAAAGCGCTCCCACCGAACCCGTCCGTGTCTGGGTCCCGTACGAGCCTCAACGCCCCACGAACACCCCGCTCCCTGCGTATACGCCGACCCCCACACCGACGCCTGACCCTGACGCACCCACGCCCACCGCAATCCCGACCTCCACTCCAACGCCCACTCCAGACCCCGACTGAACCCCGCCCGCGAAGCCTGAGGAGTGCCATCCACTTCTTGACACTGATTACCCCTCGCGCTACAGAGAGAGCAGGGGTCAGGGACCACTGACGCCGGAGCGCGCAGCTCTGGTTTTGGGCTCGTTTCCAATGTTTCATTGATCCATAGAGGGTGTTGATATGACGACGCAAAAACGGTCATACCTGACCAGAGCAGGTCGGGAGAAACTCGAGGCCGAGCTCAACGAGCTCCGCAACGTCCGCCGGCTCGATGTCATGGACCACCTGTACAAGGCGAAAGAGTCCTCCGGCACCGAGGAGAACTCCGACTACGAGGACGCTCGCAATGAGCAGGCGTTTCTGGAAGGCCGGATCCTCGAGGTCGAAGGCCTCTTGAAGAACGCCGTCCTCATCGAGGAGAGCCATGCACCCGGTGGACGGATCAAGATTGGGTCGCACTTCACCCTTCTCAGCGACGAAGGCGACAAGGGCGAGTACACCGTGGTCGGATCTGCCGAAGCCGCCGCCGCCCACGGACGGATCTCCAACGAGTCCCCGGTCGGCCACGCCGTCCTCGGACACCGCAAGGGAGACAAGGTCGACGTGAAGATCCCCGCCGGCGTCATCAAGTACTCCATCGTCAGCGTCGACTAGCTACGACGCCCCATTCGCCCTGAACTCGGCGAAGGGTGAACGGACAACCGACCACCGAGATCGACTCCGGAAACGCCGCATCAACCGCGACGCCAGCCGAGTCCGCCCCGAGTTTGTCGAAGGGCGTTCGGACTCACGACTGCTGAGACACGGCCAGGCCAAGAACTCCGGTATAGCATTGACCGCATGAACCAACCCGAGAACCCATCGGCCGAAAACGAACTCGTCCAGCAACGCATCGCAAAGCTGGATCGCCTTAGAGCCGGTGGCATCGACCCGTACCCGCCCCGTTTCGGTCGCAGCCACACCGCCACCGACGTCCATCAACTCATGGCGGATCCCGACGGTGAGGGCACGAACGCAAGCGTTGGCGGCCGCATCGTGGCGATCCGGGGCATGGGCCGTCTCACCTTCGCCGTCCTCCGTGACGGCAGCGGCGAGGTCCAGGTCAGCTTCCGCCGGGACGAACTCGGCGATGACACCTATGCGCTCCTGAAAGAACTCGACCTCGGGGACTTTGTTGGTGTCCAGGGCCTCCTGTATCGAACGCGCACCGACGAAGACACCGTCCAGGCCGCTTCCTTCACCGTGCTCGCGAAAGCCGTCCGGCCACCCCCGGAAAAGTGGCACGGCCTTCGCGACGTCGAACAGCGCTACCGCCAACGCTATCTCGACCTCATCGCCAACGCAGAGGTCCGGGACATCTTCCAGAAGCGCAGCAAGACGGTCTCGGCGGTCCGGACGTTTATGGACCAACGGGGATTTCTCGAGGTCGAGACACCCATGCTGCTCCCCCTCGCCGCGGGGGCGATGGCCCGCCCGTTCGAGACCGAGCATCACGCGCTCAGCCGGCACCTGTTCCTGCGCATCGCCACCGAGTTGCATCTCAAGAGACTCGTCGTCGGCGGCTTCGAGCGCGTCTACGAGATCGGGCGTATCTTCCGGAACGAGGGCATAGACGCCTCACACAACCCCGAATTCACCACCATGGAGAGCTACCAGGCCTATGCTGACTATCGCGACGTAATGGAAATGGTCGAACAGATGGTGTCCTCGGTTGCCGAACAAGTCACCGGCTCGATGGTCGTCCCAGGCGGAGAAGGCCCGGACATCAACCTCACACCACCGTGGACGCGACTCTCACTCCTCGACGCGGTGCGCAAATGGTCGGAGGGCATCGATCTGCTCGACGACCGATACCGGACTGTGGATGGCCTCCGCACGGCCATGCACGAACGAGGACTGACCCCCGCCAGCGGTACCTCGTGGCCCCAACTCGCGGACAAGCTGATCTCTGACCTCGTCGAACCCCGCCTCATCCAGCCGACCTTCCTGACCGACTATCCCGTTGAGATGACCCCGCTCGCGAAGGCCGTCCCGGGCGAAGCCCGTCTCGTCGAACGCTTTGAGGCCTTCGTCCGCGGCACCGAGATTGCCAACTCCTTCACCGAACTCAACGACCCCGTCGAACAACGAGCCCGACTCGAAGCACAGGAAGAAGCGCGGCGTGAGTTCGGAGCGGACGACTTCGACCGCCTCGACGAAGACTTCCTCGTTGCGATGGAGCACGGCATGCCGCCCACCGGTGGACTCGGCATCGGCATCGACCGCCTCGTCATGCTCCTGACCGCCCAGACCAACATCCGGGAAGTGGTCCTCTTCCCCCTGCTCCGCTCCCTTGAGTGATTCAAGTACTCACAGTTTCCGCCTCTGCAGCTGAGGTCAGCGGCCAAACGCCGGATCCTCTCTCCCGGAGAGGGCGAGGGTGAGGGGCCGACCCCCTCTTCGCCAAGACCGTCCCCCTCAAACCGAAAGCGCTACAAGTCTGCCGAACTCGGACTCCCACCAGCGGAAGATCTCGTCGCCGGTCGTGAACCACACGTCGTCGTGGCCGCGGATGTATGCCAGCGCCTGCTCCACGATTTGCTGGTAGAAATCTAGAATCCTGGTTCGAGCGCTTCTGCGACGGGACCATCGGCAGGTCGTTCACGTGTTGCGTGTACGGCACCGACGCCAGCCGACCTTCGGCGACGTTGAACCAGAATGGCTGGTCGTCCGATGCCCAGTCGCAGAGGTACTTCACCCCGGCCTCGAGCAGCAGCTCCGGCGTCCGGTAACTCTCAGCGAGTCCCGGTCCCAGCCATCCGAGCGATTGTTTCCTGGCTGCCTTTTCGATCGTGTCCAGGGTGTCTCGGATTACGGTCCGTTCCTCGCCTTCGGAGAGGTTGGTGAGGTACTGGGAGTTCGTCATCCGGTGGCCGAAGAAGCACCAGTCGTGCTTCGCCAACTCCGCGACCACCGCCGCCTCAAACTCGCACACCTCTCCGTTCCGACCCTGGGATGCCCATGCGATCCATGATCTCGAGGATCCGCCAGATCCCGACTCGCAGCCCATAGTCTCGCCACCCGTAGTTGATCACGTCCGGTTTCAGTTGCGTCGACCCGTCGCGCTGTGCCGTCGCCGGCAGGTCCAGCTTGAAATGTTCGACGTTCACGCATACCCAGAGAGCTAGGCGTTCGCCGTTCGGCCATCGGAACGCGGGCCGTTGTGTGATCGGCGAGAAGTCGTAGCGCGTATTGTTGGTCGCCACACGGATACCCTCCGCATCCATTGAACGCGACAACTGAATCTACACACTCAGATAGGACGAACAGAGGCCGAACGGCCCTATGATCGCAAGCCGTAAACGGCTGAACCATGGTGACCACGCTCTACGACGTCCTCAAGATCCTTCACATCTTCCAGGGCGTGTTCTGGATCGGCACGGACATTGGCGTCGCGTACTCGGCCTGGCTGATCGTCAAGAGTTCCCACCTCCCGCCCGAGACGCGGTGGCACATGGGCCGCATCGGCAGTGCGCTGGACCTCGTCGTCCGCGTCGATGTTGTCCTGATCGTCCCGATCACCTTCAGCCTGCTATACCTGGGGTGGGGACTGAACGACACCCTGGGGAGTTTCGGACCAGCGATCTCCACCCTCGTCTGGGTCTACGGGATTACTTGGTCGGTGGTGTTGGTACACTCGTTCCTGCAGACATACCGCTTGCCACTGGGAGTCAGACCGAGCCCCTCCGTCGCGACCTACCTCCGCACCGTCCGCCGCGTAGATACCACGTTCGTGCTCATCATCCTGGCTGGCGTCCTCGCTTACGGCGCCATCGTTCTGCTCGCAGATGATCCACTCTCTGCGTCGTGGCTCAAATGGAAAGTCTTCCTGTTCGGCATGGGACGCGTCGCCGTGATGTGGTTCCGCTTCCGTCCCGCGACCTGGCGGACGACGCTCGCGGAGGTGGTCGAACACGGCAGCACCCCCGATCGCGAGGCCAGGATGTTCCGGAACCTCCTCCGCGGCCAGATCCTCATCTGGTTCGTCTACTCGACCGTCATAGCCTCGACCGCCGTCGCCGTTATCCGCCCCTGACCCGCCTACTTCCCGTTCGCCCTGAGCCCGTTGAAGGGAGAGCGGCAAATCGACGCCGCGACGCGCCAAATCGGCCCTCCCCACCGGTGCTACAATCGTCAGTGATGCCTCGGTGGCTCTAGCGAAGTTGACCCACCCGTTCCCATCCCGAACACGGAAGTGAAACGCTTCAGCGCCGACGATACTGGGGGAGCAGTCCTCTGAGGAAAATAGGTCGCTGCCGGGGCTCTTACGGAAGCTATCGCCGTCCGCGCACCATTATGGTCCGGGCGGCGTTTCCGTTTCCGGTCTCAACGTGACCGATTCCGAATTCACCGCCGACACAAACCTGTTTCAGGCCGGGGACTTGGCCCTCCTCATCGACCGCAAAGGGCGGCGGCGTCTCATTACGCTGGTCGACGATGGGACTCTCCACACCCACACGGGAGCACTGCCCCACGTGGAAATCATCGGCGCTCCGGAGGGCACCAATCTGAAAACCGCGGGCGGCGCCGCGTACTTAATCGTCCGGCCCACGCTTGGGGATTACATTCTCTCGATGGGCCGGTCCGCGACCCCCATCTACCCGAAGGACCTCGGGGCGATTATCACTTATGCCGACATCTACCCCGGCGCCACCGTCGTCGAGGGCGGAACGGGGTCCGGTGCGCTCACCATCGCACTCCTGCGCGCCGTCGGCGAGCTAGGCCACGTCACCTCGTATGACGTCCGGCCTGAATTCGCCGTGAAGGCGCTGGACAACATTCGCGCATTCGTACAGCCCGGGTTGGCAGCCCGGTTGGAAGCGAGAGAGGGGAGCCTTTATGAGCCGATTGTCGACCGGAAAGTCGACCGTATGGTGCTCGACGTCCCCGAACCCTGGGAGGCCGTCCCGAACGCCGAACTGGCCCTGCGCCCCGGTGGAATCTTCGCCTGCTTCCTCCCAACCACCATCCAGCTCCACCACATAGCACAGACCCTGGACGTCACTCCCGCCTTCGGCATGGTCGAGCAGTTCGAGATCATCTTCCGTGAATGGGACTCCGGCCCCATGACCATGCGCCCCGCGCACAGAATGGTCGCCCACACTGGCTTCGTAACCACCGCCCGCCGATTGGCGTATCAAATCGACGACGACTCAACGACCCACACGTCTCTCGAATAGCGTAACCGAGGGCCAATTTCCTCTGGCTGAAACCTACTCCCGCTCCACCGGCACCCGGAACCGGACCACCGTCCTTTCACTAACCGAACTCGTAACTAATACCCGCCCATAGATCGAATCCATCCGCCCCCGCATGATCCCCATACCGCTCCCATGGTCCGGAGTGGGTTCCCCACCAGTCGAGTCGAAACCAACCCGTCGTCCGCAATCTGGATCAGCGTAATCAGCCGCATCCGCTCGTCGTGGGTTTCGGCGCTCGCGAGAGCACTTGACGGCGCGGCCACCGCACTGAACGCTTCATCGTGGGAACTGTCGGTCGAAGCCGTCACGGTCGTCCATTCTTGCCTCACGGTCCCCTACCGTCCAATTGCCACGCGTGTCGCATGCTTGACACCGTTCGGGAGCATTACCAGACTCCGATAACTGGTCGGGACAGCCACCACGGGGGGTAGGCGTCGATGGCGGATACGGTCGACGCGACGGAGGATGGGGTCGTAGCGCCGGACGCATCGCGCGCTACTCCCCGAGTCTTCCGCGGTTGGTACATCGTCGCGTCGGGGTTCTGGATGATGTTCTACTCCACCGGAGTTGGGTTCTACGGCTTCTCGGCGTTCATCGACCAGATAGCGGACTCCGTCGCTAATGGCAGCCGGGCGGTTGTTGCCGGCGCCGTGTCGGTCCAGCGCCTTGAATCAGGAATCATGGGCCCCATCATCGGTTTCCTAGTCGACCGTATCGGCCCCAGGATCATCCTCATCGTGGGATTCGCCATTGCCGGGCTGGGATTCATCCTCGTTTCGCGCGCCACCAACGTGTTCCAGTTCTACGCGGCGTACCTCTTCCTCGCGCTGGGCTTGGGCGCCGGGTCATTCCTCGTCATCAGCACGGCGGTATCGAACTGGTTCATCCGGTACCGAGGCCGTGCCCTGGCCATCGTCTTCCTTGGCCCCGGGTTCTCGACCCTCCTCGTCACCCTGCTCGTCTGGTCGATCGAACAGATCGGCTGGCGCGATACTCTTGCACTCGTCGGCGTTGGCATGTGGATCGTCTGCATCCCGCTCTCGTTGGTCTTCCGCCATCGACCGGAGGACGTCGGTCTCCTGCCGGACGGAGACCTTCCCGTCGAACGGGGACCAAACGCTGATCCTGGCGCCCGCGACGACGATCCGTCGCCTGGAGGGGAGCACGCCGCTCTGCCTACCGCTGCCCAGTCGGAGGTCAACTTCGAAATCCGCGCCGTGCTCCGCATGCGGAGCTACTGGCAGTATGTCATCGCCACATCGATCCAGAGCGCCGGGTTCTCCGCCCTCGTCATCTTCCAGATCCCGGCCCTCAAGTCCTACGGGCTCACACCGTCCGTCGCGGGTTCGGTCGTCCTCCTCTGGGGGATTGGCAGCATCCCCGGCCGCATCGTCGGAGGCTATCTCGCGGACAAGTTCGACAAGCGACTCATCTTCGGTGGGTCAATCATCGTTCAGATGGTCGGTATTGGTTTCCTAGTCACTGCCGACAACTTCGCGGAGGCACTGCCATATGCGCTGATCCACGGTGCCGGCTGGGGTGCAACGACCCCCAGCCGACTTGCCCTCCAGGGCGAGTACTGGGGCCGCAGCATCTTTGGACGCCTCATGGGCCTCCAGATGGGTCTCTCAGCGTTCGGCGGCATCCTCTCTCCGCTCTTCGTCGGGTGGATGTTCGACCGTTACGGCACCTACGACACAGCGTTCGTCATCCTCTTCGTGCCGCTGGCCCTGTGCTTTGGCCTAGTGGTGACGATGAGGCGGCCCCGGTTGTCGGCCGCCTGACCCGGCCCCCCAATCGGCCTAATCTGAACGCATCATGTGTGGCAGATACAGCATCACCACCGCCCTCGGCGACCTCTGGACTCGCTTCCCCCTCCGAGACGAGAACCTGGCCTATCAGGCCCGGTTCAACATCGCCCCGGCCGACCCCGTCCTCACCGTCACCGACGAAGGTGACCGCGGCGCCGGCCAACAGCCCCATGGCGAGATGCTCAAGTGGGGACTTGTGCCGTACAACGCAAAAGACGCGAAGAGCGGGGCCCAGCTCATCAACGTTCGCGCCGAGACGGCCGCACGAAACTACTCGTTCCGTGTTCATATGGAGCGCCGCCGCTGCCTCATCGTCGCCGATGGCTTCTACGAATGGCGCAAGGAGGGCAAGGCCCGATACCCATTCCGGTTCGTCTTAGGTGATGGCGCACCGTTCGCGTTCGCGGGCATCTGGGACGAATGGCGCTCCTCGGACACCGACGTTGTCCTCCGCACCTGTTCGATCCTCACCACCGAGGCCAACGCCCTGGTCGCACGGGTCCACGATCGTATGCCCGTCATCCTTCGCCCCGAGGACGAAGACCGCTGGGTAGACGCCTCCACGCGAGACCCCAACGACCTCGCCAAACTCCTCGCCCCGTACCCCGCCTCGGAGATGGACGCATTCGCCGTCTCCACCGCCGTCAATTCAACCCGCAACGACGTCCCCGAATGCATTGCACCGATCCGCGACGGCGAGCGCCTTCAGCCTCGCTAGAGCGTCCGCAAAAACGCCACCAACGCTTCCAATTCCTCCGAACTGATCCGCCCCCCAACCGCGTGAGCCGGGTCAGAAGAAGCGCGCCCGTCGAACACCGCCCTCAACGTCGGCGCACTTCCGTCGTGGAAATACGGCGCCGTCATCCGGACCCCGCGTAACCCCGGCGTATCGAAACTCGTCCGGCGCCCATGCGAGTTCCGTTCCAACGCCGGATCGCCGGTACCCACGTCGTGCAACGAAACATCGGTATACAGCGGCCCCGGATGGCACGTCGCACAGTCGAGAGCTTCGAATAACGCTCGCCCCCCGCTGACC
>JASLZO010000369.1 GCA_030754805.1 Dehalococcoidia bacterium | reverse complement strand
TTACGGGTACCGTCAGATCACGGCGCTGCTTCGTCTGGACGGTTGGTGGGTGAACCACAAGCGTGTGGAGCGGATCTGGCGTCGTGAAGGGCTGAAAGTGCCGAGAAAGCAGCCAAAACGCGGCCGGCTCTGGCTCAACGACGGCTCGTGTATCCGGCTGCGAGCTGAACGCCGGGACCACGTATGGGCGTACGACTTCATGCACGGTCGGACGCATGACGGTCGCAGCTTCCGGATGCTGACACTGGTGGATGAGTACACGAGGGAGTGCCTGGCGATAGACGTGGCCCGGCAACTGAACAGTGAAGATGTACTGGAACGATTGGCGTGGCTGATGGCGACACGAGGCGTGCCGGATCACATCCGCAGCGACAACGGCCCGGAGTTTACGGCCGGGGCGGTGCGAGAGTGGCTGAAGGGTGTGGGCGTCAAAACGTTGTTCATCACGCCGGGGTCACCCTGGGAGAACGGTTACGTAGAGAGCTTCAACGGGAAACTCGCAGACGAGCTGCTGGAGCGCGAGATCTTCTACACGCTGTACGAGGCGAAGGTGATGATCGAACGTTGGCGTGTCCAGTACAACACGATCCGACCTCACAGCGCGTTGGGCTACCGACCCCCCGCACCCGAGGCGATCTTCGCTGCTGAGGCGGGCTCCGCTGCGCCCGCCTCAGCAGCCCATTGAGCACCTCGAGGAACTAACATAGAGACTGGTACAAATCGTGGGGGCAGGTCAGGGTGAGGGGTTAACTTTCG
>JASLZO010000368.1 GCA_030754805.1 Dehalococcoidia bacterium | reverse complement strand
CGGCGACATCCAGGTGCACCCGATCGCCGGCACGCGACGGCGCGGCGAGAGCGTGATCGAGGACGAGCAACTGGCCGAGGAACTGAAGCACGACCCGAAAGAGTTGGCCGAGCATGTGATGCTGCTCGACCTCGGTCGCAACGATGTCGGCCGGGTCGCCGCCGCGGGCAGCGTGGAGGTCACGCAGCAGTTCGACATCGAGTACTACTCGCACGTCATGCACCTGGTCAGTCACGTGAAGGGAAAGCTGAGCGAGAGCATGACGCCCTACGACGCGCTGCGTTCCGCCTTCCCGGCCGGCACCGTCTCAGGCGCGCCGAAGATCCGGGCGATGGAGATCATCGCGGAGCTGGAGCCTGACAGGCGGGGAGCCTATGCCGGTTCGGTCGGATACTTCGACTTCGGCGGTAATATGGACACCGCCATCACCATCCGTACGCTGGTCGTCAAGGACGGTGTGGCATATGTGCAGGCCGGCGGCGGCATTGTTTACGATAGCAAGCCTGCCATGGAGTTTGAGGAAACCGAACACAAGGCCTCAGCGGTTCTGAGGGCCATTGAGCGAGCCGAGTCGGGGGGATTAAGAATTTGACCAAGAAGATCGCTGAGAGAGGATAGGACAAGGGGAGTCCAGAGGGGTAAGACCCCTTTGGTTCTTAAATTCTGGAGCGCCAAAATGATCCTACTACTCGACAACTACGACAGCTTTACATACAACCTCTACCAGTATCTCTGCGAGCTTGGGGCGGAGGTTGAGGTGGTTCGAAACGATCAGACAAGTGTCGAGGAGATC
>JASLZO010000367.1 GCA_030754805.1 Dehalococcoidia bacterium | reverse complement strand
CGAGCGAGAAACCTTCGGCCGGAACCTGACCCCCGTTGCCATGGCCTTCGTGGTCCTCCATCGGCGTCTCGACCGGGTCGTTCTGGCTCGGCGTCTCGGTGGGATCGTCCGGCGTCGCCTCTTCTTGGTCCGAATTTTCCTGGGTCGGTGTCTCTACGGGGTCGTCCTGGACCGGCGCCGGTTCGGGGGCCGGGCTTGACGGTGCAGCGATGGAGCCGAGGTGGTCGCCCAGAGGATCACCCAACACGACCATGCTCTGGAAGTACTCGAGTACGCGTGCATGGGACACGTCAAGCGCCGGCCACTGGGGCCAATCCCAGGTGTCATTCATGAACGGCTGCATCTGGTCGTGGCTGAGAACCGTGAGGTGGTTCACGTCGTGGGCGATGGCCACGCCTTCGATCGATAGCCAACCGTGCGCGCGATCGTGCATCCAGCCCGCGTAGTGGGGCTCCATCTTCAGGGTGTTGATGAATGCCTCGGCATAGCCATTTTCCGCCAGGTATTCGGAAAATCCTTCGTGACCATACGCAGCCACCAAGGCCATGACGTCTTCAGGAGCGCCCAATCTTGCAGTTCTCTCGATATCTGCGACCACCTGAGGATCGAACGTGGCATCGGCCATCCATCCGACCTTGGCTCCCTGCATCGCATACCAAAGCCCGACGCCCTGCAAATCCGTTCCCCAGGCCTGGGTGTTGTTCGTCAGCGTGTTGGCAAACGCCCACTCGCCAATTTCATCCATGGCGGCCGGCGCAAGACCAACGAACTGCCGCAGGTTGTTGTAGGCAAGTAGCGCTTCCGTCGTAATGGCGGTCCGACCACCCACGAGCCCATCGTGGCCCGTGTGGTCGCTTCCGTAAGAAAGAC
>JASLZO010000366.1:391-906 GCA_030754805.1 Dehalococcoidia bacterium | reverse complement strand
CCTCAGAAGGGCTCAGAGGGGCGATACCTAGCACCATACGCGAATCGGGCAGTAATGGAGCGGCATTGCATCGCTTCGGTGCGGAGATTCAGTTGCGCCAGACTGTCCGTAGAACTAGGCTCATCCTGGAATCGGCCGGACGAGTAACTTGCGATCCATCATCTGGGAAATATCGTTGAAGTTCTCTCTCATCCTCGCTTCCATCCATCGTACAGAGGAGCTGAACCGAGATTTCCCAGATGACCGACGCAAAACGAAGTCGCACGATTACTTCCCGTGAGAATATCCGAAATGAGCCTCGAGCGCACACCAGATGCATCAATCCATGGGCAAGAGCCGGTCTTCTTCGCCAGGTCCTACGCCAAAGCATCGCGATACCAAGCGGATCGCCGGTTTCGCTGCGGACTCCTCCCTCTACAAGACTAGATTCACTCGCTGTCCTCTCGCTATGCCGCTTTTATCCCGGGACCAACAGAGGCGAAAACAACCCAAGTCCGCGTATCCGGTCCAGAATC
>JASLZO010000366.1:0-381 GCA_030754805.1 Dehalococcoidia bacterium | reverse complement strand
GCGAATCGACATTAGATGGGCCACGTGACCGCCGCTGCCAAGTGGAGAAACGACAGATAGTAGATCGCCTTGCGATCATACCGTGTGGCGATTCGCCGGTAGTCCTTCAGTTTGTTGATGGCACGCTCGATCACGTTCCGGCGCTTGTAGAGTTCGCGGTCGTATTCCCGCTGCTCTTTCCGGTTCTTGCGCGGCGGAATCACCGCGACGGCTCCCTTTTCCCGGATCAGGTCGAGAATCGTCCGGCTATCGTAGCCTTTGTCGGCGATGACGTAGGCTGGTTTCATGCCTTCCAGCAACGCGGGAGCCTGCGGCACATCGTGCCGTTGTCCGCCGGTCAGGATCATCCGCAATGGGCGACCGTTCTTATCCACCGTCAGA
>JASLZO010000365.1 GCA_030754805.1 Dehalococcoidia bacterium | reverse complement strand
ATATGCGCGGGGCGATCGCCCGGATGATCCGAGGGCGGCCGGTCCGTTCCCGGCGGCTCGCCCACTCCAAGTGGCCTGTCCAAGTCCCGTGAGGGCAGATCTTGAGCGAGCGTAAGACTCACTGTTCCGACAAGCCCGGTCGCCAGCGCCGCGGCAATACCGGCGGCCACAAGCCTGGAACGATGCCTCAATCTCATAGAAACACTCCTGAAATGTTTGAGTGGCACGCGAAGGTCTCCGCAATATCAACTATCCACCGATGTGCATGTGATCACCGTTAGGCGGCGATACGATTCGCGGCGGGACTCACGGCCTCCCCGCGGCCTCTCTCTCGTCAATGGCGGAGCCGGCCGGTTGGGTGACGGCCACAGTTGAAGCCTTTACCGGTGCTTTTCTATCCACCGACCACGAAACAGGAGCAAATCCCCGGCCCCCACATCAATTGTGACCGGCGAGTTGGCGATCTCGTTATGAACGCCGAGCGGGGTGAATCCGACCGTGGCATTGTCAAGGTCCCATCGGAGCCCGGACGTCGTTACGCCGGCACAGGTGCCGATGCCCACGAGCGACACGACGGTCCCAACAGGGCCCTCGAAGCGAACTGAGCCATCCACCAGCGAAACGAAGAACCGATCATCAATGAGGCTTAGTGTCAGGCGGCCCCGGTACATGACGAGAACCGAGAGATTGGCCAGGGCGTGATCGGCCCTGGCTCCACCTGCACCCAGGATGACAACCTCATCAACGCCCCTTTCGAGACAGAGGTCGATGGCCTTCTGCAGGTCAGTTCGATTGGGATCCACGTCCTCGATCACAGCCGCTGCCGGCAGGGAGCGACGTTGTTCGGTGGAGAACGAATCGAGATCGCCGATCACGATGTCCGGTACAATGCCGGCCACCAAAGCAGCGGCCGCCCCACCGTCGGCGGCTACCAGAAGATCAGCCCCCGTCGCTGCGTCACTCGCAGTCTCGCGTGTTGGTCGCTCACCGTTGGCGAAAATCACCGCTTTCATTCCACGCTACGTGCGCCTCCTTAAATACACGAGCCCTTCATCTCCCGGATCCTAGGGCAGCCCACCGAGGGATGCCATGTCCCGGCCTGGCGGTCTACGATCCGACACATGCCAGCCGGCAAGATCCGTGTCAGAAAGATGGAGAAGCGGGACATCTCTGCAACCGCATCTCTCGAAAATCGAGCTTTCGACGAATCCTGGTCGGCCACGGTCTTTAAGTCCGAGTTCGAAAGAA
>JASLZO010000364.1 GCA_030754805.1 Dehalococcoidia bacterium | reverse complement strand
GCCGCGCCGCTGAAGGAAGACACAAGGGAGTGCGGGAACAGCCGAGAGAGTCCGAAACGGCCTACGGAACCCTCGCTAGGTTTTTCAGGTCGTTTTGGGGCACAATCCAGGTTCGCGTGGAGTGAGAGGGAGAACGAGAAAACGCCCAAAGACAGGGGTCTCTGAGCGTTCGAGGATACGTTGGTGCCGGAGGCCGGGGTCGAACCGGCACGGGGTGTGAACCCCACTAGATTTTGAGTGTAGCGCCAACGAGCAGAATCCTCGACCGCAAGAAACCCCCAAGTTTCAGCGTGTTCTCTACCCCCACCCATGCGGGCCAAACCTACCCTCGCTAGACATTGGCTACCCTCGTTTTCGTCGCCAGAATCTAGCGAGGGCCTCTCAGGGAGGCCGCCATGGGCCACGTCATGCGCTTGCCGTCCGCCGTCTCGCCGCTGCTCAGCCACGCCGTCAGCCAGTTCGTCGCCGACTGCCAGTTGCGGGGTCTGAGTCCACGGACCCTGTACTTTTATCGTTGCACGCTCGGGCCGTTCGACCGCTACGCCATGTCCCTCGGCTGCGAGGAAACGGCATCCGTAACCGAGGCGACCGTCCCGGCCTACCTGTCGGAGAAGCGCCTCACCGTCGGCGCCTCGGCCCTGAACGGCATCCGCGACGCCATCCGGCGTTTCTTCGACTGGGCCATCGGTGAGGGCTACGCCGACATCAACCCCGCCGCCCGCATCGGTAAGGTCCGGGTCCCCCGCAAGATCGTGCCGACCTTCACCGAGGCCGAGGTGCAGGCCCTGCTGGACCAGCCCGACACCAAGACCTTCATCGGTTTGCGGGACCATCTGTTCATGTTGCTCCTGCTCGACACGGGTATCCGCCTTTCGGAAGCGACGGGCCTGGATCTCGACGACATCGACCTCGATGCCCGCACGATCAAGGTGATGGGGAAGGGGATGAAGGAGCGGGTCGTCGGTTTCTCGACGGCGCTGGCGTACCATCTGCAGCGATACCTCGCCCACCGCGGGACCGTCCTGGAGACGGTCGGCCGCAAGAACCGGCCGTACGTGTTCCCCAATGCCTTCGGCGCGCGAGCGTGTGGCCGGACCTTCCAGGATCGCATCAAACACCACGGTGCCCGCGCGGGCATCACGCGAGTGCGGGTATCGCCCCATACCTTCAGGCACACGTTCGCGGTGATGTTTGTCCGGAACGGCGGCAGTCCGTTTCATCTCCAAAGAATCCTCGGTCACGCAGACCTCGCGATGTCTCGTCGATACTGCGAGCTGGCCGACGTGGACTTCATCACTCAACATCAGGAACTGAGTCCGTTGACGACGCTCGACCTTGGACAGCGAGGGCAACGGCGTCTGCGTTAGCGAGCG
>JASLZO010000363.1 GCA_030754805.1 Dehalococcoidia bacterium | reverse complement strand
GTCCACGCTGAACTCACGATCGGAAGAGGCATCCCGGTCGGTTACGAAGCGGTCGCGACGTTGATGCGACGAGCCGGCATCCAGGGGCTTCCAGGCAACCGGAACCGGCGCCGCAAAGCCCCTTCGACGCCGACGGCGTCAGATCTCGTCGATCGGAACTTTGACCGCAGCGAACCGGATCAACTCTGGGTCACCGACATCACCGAACACCGGACCCGCGAAGGCAAGCTCTACTGTTGTGTCGTGCTCGACACATTCAGCCGACGCGTTGTCGGCTGGTCGATCGACTCGACCCAGACTTCGACACTGGCCACCAATGCGCTCGGGATGGCCATCTCGAACCGGCAACCCGAACCCGACTCTGGGCTGATCATCCACTCGGACCAGGGAGTGCAGTTCACGTCCTGGGCGTTCACCCGGCGAGCCCGCCAGTCGGGACTGCTGCCATCGATGGGCTCGGTCGGCGACTGTTTCGACAACGCCGTAATCGAGTCCTTCTGGGCGCGACTCCAAGTCGAGGTCCTCAATCGGAAACGTTGGCGGACCCGGGTCGAGTTGGCCAACGCCATCTTCGAGTACCTCGAGATCTTCCACAACCGCCAACGCCGCCACTCAGCGATCGGGATGCTCACCCCGATCGAATATGAAACACTCCAAACCCGACAATCCGTGGCGTGACAAATTCAACCAACCCGACCGCCCGAAACCCAAGGCACATCATCAGCCTGCGTGAAACCCGGGGCGGTTCAAAATCCCCCTCCGCCCCGCTACACATAATCACGAGTACCAAGGTCGGCTCACCACCCGCGGACGCATACGGTTCTCACAGCGCTGACGGATCCAAGTCGCCAAAATCACGGTCCCGGTCCGAAATAACTACTGGTTCGACAGGCCACTTGACCCCGACGCTCGGATCGTCGTACCGGAACCCTCTGTAGTTCTCAGACTGGAAAAAGTCGCTCATCTGGTAGTGGACGGTCGTGTCACGGGTAAGTGTGAGGAACCCCGTAGCACATCCCTCAGGCACCAACAGCGACGACCGATCACCGACTTCAAAGCAATATGTCTCGTGCCACAAAAAGGTCGGCGAATCCGGCCTGATATCAACAACTGCGACATGAATTGCTCCCACCATGACCGTAAGGATTTTCTGTTCGGTCGAAGGCGGTCGCTGGTAGTGGAAGCCTCGCAGGGTGTACTGATACGGATTAACTGAGACGTTGCTCTGACAGACGCTGAACTCAATACCGTTCTCGGCCAGCTCCTGTCGACAATAGGAGCGCCAGAACTCTCCCCGGCCATCCACAGAAACCTCAGGAATTATCCGATACGTGCCGGGAAGTGATGTCGCCTCAACCTTCACAAGGATCGATGAC
>JASLZO010000362.1 GCA_030754805.1 Dehalococcoidia bacterium | reverse complement strand
GGACGGTCAAGGCTGAGGCACAACCTGGTCGGGGATGGCGATTAGCAGGCCGACGTACAGGGTGTTTTGATCCTCAATCCCGTTTTCTTCCATCAGCGCCTCGATGGAAACGCCGAACTCCTGGGAAAGGCCGAATAGCGTATCGCCTTCTTGGACGATGTAGGTGCGATCGTCGACCTGGCCTGACCAGCGCTCAGGCAGATCCTCTCCTTCGGTCGGCAACAACAACCGCTGCCCAACAAGGATTTTGTTGGGGTCGGTCAGGCCGTTCTTGGCGGCGATGTCGTCGGGATCGACGCCATAGATGGCGGCGATCGTGGTGAGAGTCTCGCCGTCGCCTACGACGTGGGAGTCTGGGATCGGAGTGGCGGTGGGGGTCAGTGCGGTGGTGGGTGATGGCGTCGGCGGAGCGGCGACGTCATCTTCCGAGGGTAGAACGATCCGCGTCGGAAGCTGATCGGCCTCATCGGTGGCGGTCGTCGTCTCATCGCTCGAGTCGCCACCCGGAGACGGCTCCGCCTGGTTGAACATGACCCAGACGGCAACCACCAGGATGACTATCCCGACCACACCGAAAACCAATTCCCTGGTGTTGGATCCCACCGTATCCCGCTCCTTGAAGTGGTGATCCCGCTCCGCGCACGTGAACATGCGGATAACTGGATTATATGGAAAACTCCGATGTCGCGAGGGCGACGGCGGCGGCGCCGCTCCCCGCAGCCTATCGCGGTGCTAGAATTCGGCGCTCTTCTTGGGCTGCACAGCCCCCGTGTTTGAGGTGTGTGACTTGCGCTGTTTGGTTCTGGCGGGCGGGTACGGAACCCGCCTCGGAACCCTGACGCTGGACCAGTCGAAGGTGCTGTTGCCGGTTGCCGGGCGCCCCGTGGTCGACTACCTACTCGACCGGGTGGTCGAACTACCCGAGCTTCGCGACATCGTCGTTGTCACCAATCAGCGTTTTCACACTGACTTTGTTGAATGGGCTTCCGAACATCGGCGTGATGTTCCGGTTCGGGTCTTGAACGACGGGACGACTAGCGCGGAGGATCGCCTGGGAGCCGTGGGCGACGTTCTCTTCGGGATCGAAAACGCCGAGATTGACGATGACCTGCTGGTCGTGGCCGGGGATAATATCTGTGACTTTGACCTGCGCAAGATGGATGCCCTGTTGCAGACCAAGGGCTCATCGGTTGCCCTCTACGATGTCGGCGATGTGCAGGCGGCCACGAAATTCAACAACCTGGGATTGGATGCCGACGATCGGATCCTGTCGTTCGAAGAGAAGCCCGCGAATCCGACGAGTAGTCTTGTGGCGGTGGCGATCTATATGTTCCGCCGCGCCGAACTGGGTCTGTTCCAGCGGTACCGTGACGAGGGTCACGACCTGGACGT
>JASLZO010000361.1 GCA_030754805.1 Dehalococcoidia bacterium | reverse complement strand
ACGGATTGGAGTCGACGTCGGGCCAGCAGCGTGGGAGCGCGTCCTGACCCTGGGCCATCGTTCGGTCAGTATGACTCAGCGGGAATGCTTTGATGAGCAGTGATTTCGGCCAGGAAAAGCGCGCCGTAGGCATCGAGTTTCGCAGGGCCGACCCCGTTTATCGCTCCCATCTCGACCTCGTTTTTGGGTCGAGTCCGCGCCATTTCCTTCAGCACCGAGTCATGGAACACGACGAATGCGCGCACGCCACGATCTTCCGCGGTTCGCTTCCTGAGAGCACGTAGCCTTTCGAATATTCCGTGGTCGAAGTCCTGAGGCTCTGTCCGGGCAAATTCGGTCGCTTCGGGTTCGCGAGTCGATGTGAGCATAATCGTGGTTCGCCCCCGCAGGGCCTCCATGCCCTCGGCCGTGACTTCGAGGACCGGCAGCCCTCGCGGACGTTGTTCCTGGAGGAAGCCAATCTCGACTAACTCCCGTCCGATGGCCATCCAGTCCTTTCGGCGACCCTCTCCGACGCCGAAAGTGGAGAGTTCATCGTGCCCCCACTTCTTCGTTTGCTCTGTCTCCTTACCGAGGAGGACGCTGACAACGTGCCCGAGCCCGAATCCAAATCCCGTGTGCTGGAATATCCGATATACGGTGGACAAGAGCTTCTGGGCCTCGATCGTGGCGTCGGATTTCGACCTTGGCGTGGTGCAGTTGTCGCATCCGTCACAGCGTTCCCACGTGGGATCCTCGCCGAAGTAACGCAACAGGAATGTCCGACGGCACTCATTAGTCTCACCGAACCGAACCATCTGGTGCAACTGCTCGCGCGCGAGGTCTCGGACAGACTCGTCCTGGATGTCATCGATGAAGCCGTTCTGCTGAAACTGGTCGCCGGCTCCAAAGAGCAGGATGCAGTCACTTTCAGCGCCGTCTCGACCGGCGCGGCCCGTCTCCTGATAGTAACCCTCGATATTCTTCGGCAGGCCGTAGTGGATGACGAACCGGACCGATGGCTTGTCAATCCCCATCCCGAAGGCGATCGTTGCGCAGACGACGCGGACTTCGTCGTTCAGGAATGCCTCCTGGTGCCGCGATCGCGTGTCCGCGTCTAGGCCTGCATGGTACGGGGTTGCGTTTACTCCGGCGGCCGTGAGGCGGGCGGCGAGCGACTCCGTTGCCTTACGCGACTGGCAATAGATGATCCCGCTGGCGTCTGGTCGGGCCGTCAGGTAGGACGACACGAAGTTGAACGACCGTTTCTTCGGCTCCACCCGGTAGATAAGATTCGGCCGGTTGAAGCTAGCGACGATCCGGACTGGGTCACGCAGGCTGAGTTGGGTGACGATATCGTCCCGAACGCGCGCAGTTGCCGTCGCGGTGAGCGCAAGCATGGGCACGTCGGGAAACTGTTCGCGGAGTGTACCCAGAGCACGGTAGTCGGGTCTGAAGTCGTGGCCCCATTCGCTGATGCAGTGAGCCTCATCGATTG
>JASLZO010000360.1 GCA_030754805.1 Dehalococcoidia bacterium | reverse complement strand
GTTGGCCACGGGCGCGGTCGCCAGGCGGATACGTCCCGGATTCAAACGGGTCCAGGAGCAGTTCGCCGCGCTCAGCACCTGCATCCACGAGAACCTGGAGGGCGTGCGGGTGGTGAAGGCGTTCGCCAATCGGCTCCGCGAGATTGGCCGGCATTACGCGACGTTTCGGGGGGACTTGTTCGTGGGAGACGAGCGCTACGCGTTCCCACCGAAGCGACGCATCAAGGGACTTCTGGGGCGGGACTTCACACCGTTGCGGCAGCTCACCAAGGAGACCTACCCGACCAACGCCCTCACGGATCGTATCCGCTGGTCGAAATACCTTTACGCGACGATCTTCGACAAGTGGAGGATGACCTTCGATCTCGACGCCGGACTGAACTTCGGTCGCAGCGTCGTCATGTCGTGCATCCAGCTCGCCGCGATCGCGGGGTTCAAGAGGATTCTCCTCATCGGAGTGGACGCGCGGTATGGCCACGGGAACGACTACTTCCGGGGGATGAAGGCGGACGTGGCCTATGTGAACAACCGGTTCATCCAGAATCCGCGGCTTGCGATGGAGCCCATGCTCGTCATCGCGCAGGTGCTGCTCGATGATCTAGACGTCGAACTGTTGGACGGCACACCCGGTGGGGCGCTCCGGTTCATCGAGAAGGTCGACTTAGAGGAAGCGCTCGGCGGCGTATGACCGCGGACACTGGCCCGGACTTTCTTCTCATCGGTGCGCAACGCTCCGGGACCACCTCCATGGTCAGGGCGCTCCAGGACGTGCCTGGCGTCGTCATGTGTCCCGACAAGGAATGCGGCTTCTTCGCGTATGAGGGGAACCGTCGGGACTTTCGGGGGCCGGGTGACTACCGGGCCTCGCGTAACCTTGTCACCGAGCACGCCCACTATGCGGCCCTCTTCGAAGGTGCAGGTCACCCACGTGGGGAGGCGTCCGTTGTGTACTTGTACGACGAGTCCGCCGCGGCCCGCATCCACGAGTGGAGCCCCGACATGTACGTCGTGCCAACCGGAGATCCGGAGGCGCTCGGCAACGCGATCCGTGCCATGTCGGAGCTGAGTCCGGCTCGACGGACCGAGATGGGACGGTATGCGCGGCACTTGCAGAGAACGCGGTATTCGATCGACTCCTTGTCCAGGCGGTTGGACGAGGTGTTGCGAGACCTCGTCGGGCAGCCGAGGTCCTAGTGTGAAGGTGCTTCACGTCGTCGAGGTGGCCTTCGCCGGAGTGGGACGGCACGCCCTGGACCTCGTCGAGGGGCTCCGCGACCACGACGTCGAGAGTGTGGTGACCTACCCGGCCGCCCAAGCGGACAGCCGATTCCTCGATCGCCTGGCTCGCCTCGGCGTCCAGGGAGTCCAGTTCGAGTTCGACCGGCGAAAGCCCTGGACGGGGATCTCTGCCGTACGGTCCATCCGCCGCACCCTGGTCGGACGCCATGAGATCGCGCATGGGCATTCGTCCTTCGGTGGAGCCCTCGCCA
>JASLZO010000035.1 GCA_030754805.1 Dehalococcoidia bacterium | reverse complement strand
ATCCGAGGGACCCGAGCCATTTGAGCGTGTCCCACTGGTTGCTCGGTGTCCGCCCCCCTTCGGACCATCCCAACCCGTACATGAAAATATCGAGCGGGCGCGACGCAGTGACCGACGAGTCACGTTGCCGGATGGCCCCCGCTGCTGCATTCCTGGGATTCGCGAACGTCTGCTCGCCACGAGCCTCGCGCTCCGCATTGAACGCCAAGAAGCGGTCTCTTGGAAAGATGACTTCTCCTCTGACCTCGAACCGGTCGGGGAGGTCCACGCCTTCTACCCGGAGGGATGCTCTTCACGGTTCGGAGGTTTTGTGTGACATCCTCGCCCTCGGTACCGCTTCCCCGTGTGGCACCGCGAGCCAAGACGCCGTTCTCGTATGTGAGCGCGACGGCCAGGCCGTCGAACTTCGGTTCGCAGACCAACGCGAACTCTTCCCCGGGAATGATCCCTTGCGCCCGGCGGTACCAGACCTCCAAGCCCTCGTCATCGAACACGTTTGCAAGGCTTAGCAGCGGCCGGGGATGCGTGACCGTTTGGAATCCTTCTGAAGGTTCACCCGAAACGCGCTGAGTGGGCGAATCGGGCGTCACCAGCTCCGGGTTTGCCTCTTCGAGCCGCCGCAGTTCTCGCATGAGCCCGTCGTATTCGGAGTCCGGAACCTCTGGCACGTCCAGCGCGTAGTACAGATGGTCGTGGTGACGGATCGCCTCGCGGAGGCGTTCAATCTGTCTGCGTGTCTCGCCGGATTCTTGAGCCAAAGGGGAAAGACCCTCAACTCGCGAGTGCGGAATCAGAAAGCATCTCGAGGGGTCCGGCCAGCGTATCTCTAATCATCTAAAGGGTGACGACGAGCACGTGTTCCGCGCCAGGAATCGCCTTGACCGCATCGAGTTGATCGGGATTGAGGCCCTGGTCGAGCCCGAGAACTGTCATGGCTGGCCCTCGCGAACGTTCCCGGCTCACCTGCATCGACGCGATGTTGATGTCGTTTTTGCCGGTAATCGTGCCGATCTCGCCGATCATCCCCGGTCGGTCCGTATGACCAACGATCATCCACGGTCCACCGGTCGGCACCATATCCACACGGTAGGCATCGATCTGAACGATGTGGACTTCACCCTGTGTAATGCTTCCCGCCACGGTCGTTTCACCACCGCTCGCTTGCACGTCAAGTCTCAGCAGGTTGGTGAACTGGGATCCACCCATGTCATCCGTCTTGTGTTCATCCACATGGAGTCCTCGGCGTTGGGCGGCGGTGCTCGCGTTCACGAGGTTGATACGCTCTTCCGAGCTTCGCTCCAGAAAGCCGCGCAAGACCGCCGCTCGGAGAATTGCACTCTCATATTGGGCGACTTCTCCCTGGTAGGTAATCGCGAGGCGGCTCGGTTGTCCTTCGACGGTCTGAGAGGCAAGCCGGCCCGCGGCCAGCGCCACTGGTATGTAAGGTGCCAGCTCCGCATACGTCTCTTGCGGAACCAAAGGCGCGTTCACCGCGTATCGAGGAGCCCTTCCCTCTAAAACGTCGACGATTTGCTCCGCCACCTCGATGGCGACGCCCGCCTGCGCTTCTGCCGTGGATGCGCCCAGATGCGGAGTCACAACGACGTTGGGGTGCTGCAAAAGCGGATCGTCACCCGGAGGTTCCTCGGCGAACACGTCGAGCGCAGCCCCTGCAAGGTGGCCCGCCTCCAGGCTCTGATACAACGCCGCCTCGTCTATGAGTCCCCCTCGGGCACAGTTGATGACGAAAGACCCTTGCTTCATCGCCGCCATCCGTCCGGCGTCGATCACGTGGCGTGTGTCTTCGGTCAATGGGATGTGCAGAGATACGAAGTCGGCACCTTGTACAACATCGTCGAGGCTGTGCATCTCGACCCCGACGTGGCCAGCCTGCTCGTTCGAGATATACGGGTCATACCCAATGATGCGCATCCCAAAGGATGACGCTCGACGAGCGACCTCGGTCCCGATCCGCCCCAAGCCAATGATTCCGAGCGTCTTTCCCAGCAATTCGGTGCCGATGAACGAGCGGCGGTCCCAACGACCTCCGGTCAGAACTCCGTGCGCCTGCGGTATGTGCCGCGCAAGGGACAGGATTAGAGCCAGTGTATGTTCGGCTGCAGCGATCGTGTTGGACGAAGGCGCATTGACCACCGTGACCCCGAGCAGGGTGGCGGCTCCGACGTCGATGTTGTCGACACCGACTCCGGCCCGCCCAACCACCTGAAGTCGCTTGCCCGCTGCCAACACCGCCTCGGTGACCTGTGTCTCGCTCCTGACTACGATCCCGTCGAAGTCAGCGATATCGGCGACAAGTTGCTCGGTCGACAGGCCTGCCCTGATATCGACCTCCACGCCGTGGCGCTGAAGAGCATCGGCGCCCTCAGGTGCGATCGAGTCGGCAATGAGAACGCGCATCCGACCTACGTCGAGCGACCCACGACACGCGGGGTTGATTCGGAGGTCTCCAGGGTCGCTTCGACGGCATCCAATGCCGCGTCCAACTCCTCATCCGGGATGTGACCGAGATGTCCGATCCTGAATATCGTCTGTGCCAATTTCGCCTGTCCGCCAGCGAGAATGACGCCGTGTTTCTCTCTGGCGCGCTTCCGGAAGTCCGCGACCTCCACCCCCTCCGGGATACGGATCGCCGTGACGGTGTTCGAGGCGAATCGTTCATCAGCCGGGAATAGTCGGAGCCCCATGGACTTCACGCGAGCACGTACCCGATCACCAGCCCGCGCGTGTCTCGCGTGGATCGCCGCGGTGCCTTCTTCGATGAGTCCTTCGAGAGCTACGTCCAGCGCGAAATACAGTGAGATCGCCGGAGTCCACGGCGTCTGGCCTTGCTCGAGGTATCGCTTGGCCGCCGACAGGTCAAGGTAGAACCTCGGCATCTTCGATCGGGCCGAGGCTGCCCACCCGCGCTCGCTCATGCTGACCATCGCCAATCCGGGCGGGACCATCCAACCTTTTTGGGAGCCAGTCGCAACGACATCCAGATCCCATTCGTCGATCGGGCACGGAAGGGATCCAAGGCTACTTACCGCGTCAACAAGCAACAGTTTATCGCGGGATTTCACCACCGAAGCAATCTCTCGCAGTGGATTCGTGACACCGGTAGAGGTCTCGTTGTGAGTCACCAACACCGCTGTTACGCCCGGGTTTTCGTCCAGCGTACGGCCGATGTCTTCCGGCCGAGCCGCCTCGCCCCATTCGACCTCCAACCAGGTGACTTCGGCGCCGTATGTTTCAGCGATTCGACCGAACCGTTGGCCGAAAGCTCCGATGGACACCGCTAGGACCCTGTCTCCGGGAGAGAGGGTATTCACGATTACCGCTTCGAGCGCGCCCGTCCCGGACGTTGTCAGTATGAGCACGTCGTTACGTGTTTCGAAGAGGGTCTGGAGTCGTTCCGTAATCCGGGGTTGCATCTCGCTGAATTCCACGCCGCGATGATCAATCATTTGTTGCGACAGCGCCTTACGAACGTTCGCAGGTATCGGGGTAGGGCCGGGCGTTCTGAGGTTCAAAGAAGCCCCCTAGAAGTCGAAAAGCGGAAGAAAGTGGGCACCGATCCGGAGGTTTGAGTCGGTCGTTCGAGTATAAGTCAGGCTCGATTCAGCGGCTAGCGCCGACCGCGAACAATCAACCGGATCGACAGGGCAGGCAAACAGTCAGTCAGAACGAGACACGAAGAATGTCCGGGTGCGATCCACATCGCGGTTGATCTGCGCTACCAGCGCCTCAACACCGTCGAATTTCTCCTCGCCGCGGAGCCTTTCGAGGAACTCGAGTTCCAAGTCTTGCTCGTAGATATCTCGATCGAAATCGAGGATGAACGCCTCCACGGTGCGGTCAGGATTGTCGAACGTCGGATTGTTCCCGATATTCGTTGCAGCTGCGAAGGTCTCTCCGCCCAGGCGGGCCCTGGTGATATATACGCCATCGCCGGGGACGACTCTGGGCGGCGCCACCGCGACGTTCGCCGTCGGGAACCCGATCTCGCTCCCGCGATGGTAGCCGCGCGCGACACGACCCCGCACGGAGTAGGGCCGCCCCAGCATACGTTCTGCGGACGAAATGTCACCTGACTCGAGGGCGCGACGAATCGCGGTGCTGCTGACGCGATCTTTCGAATCGTCTAAAAGTGGGAAGAGTAAATCGACGGTGAAGCCTCTTTCGTGCCCGATCTCTCGAAGCACGTCCGGCGTTCCTTCGCGTCCGTTCCCGAGCACGAAGTCGGGGCCGATGACCAGATGCTTGAGTGACAGTTCGCGTGAGAGAAGGTCGGTGAACTCGCGCGCACGGAGTTGGGCCAACTCACGATCGAACGTCAGCGGAATCGCGAGGTCGACTCCAAGTGACCGAAGCAGCACCACTCGCTCTTCGACGGTGCTCAATTCACCGGCAGCCAAATCGGGCCGCAGGACGTTCCGCGGGCTCGGATGAAACGTGATGACCGCGCTACGGACCTCTCTCGCTTTGGCCTGGGCGATGACTTGCTCGACGACGTATTGATGCCCCCGGTGGACCCCGTCGAATGTCCCAATCGTGAGCGCCGTTCCCGCATCGGTGCGGGAGCGGCGCAACTCCTCAACCGCCGTCACGGTCATCGGTCGAAACTCTTCATCGACCGTCGGCTTCATTGACGCCGCGCTGACGGAGGTTGCTCGCGCCTCGCAGGTAGACGTGGTGGATGTCGCCTCGAGCCTTGTCGGTGTTCACCAGTAGGAGTACGCGAATACATCGATCGGGCGCGTCAGGGACGGGTATCTCTGTAGCCGATAGGAATGCACCGTCGGTCCACTGGAGGCGGACGCGCGCGACCTCCGCGGGGAACGCCGCGGTTAGATCTGTCGTGACCGTGAAGATCGCGGTCGCAAGGTCATCAGGGTTGAAATCGTTGACGACGGAGAGTTTCCGGAGAAGTTCCTCCGTCGCGCCAAGAATGGATTCGCGTGTATCGCTGTCGCAGGTGGTCGCTCCTCGTATGCCCAAGACTCGAGTCATCAATCTGCCTCAGTCGGTTCGGGTGGGCGGGGATCTGGCGAGACTAATCTATCGAGTTTCGCAGCCTCTACGAGGGCGCCGACGTACTCACGGATCGCCGATTGTCGATCAGATGGTTCGTTTTGTTCCAGGAGATCGACGAACGCACTGCCCACAATGACAGCGTCCGTCAGGCTCTTTACTGCCACAACATGGTGCGGACTTGAGATGCCGAATCCAAGCGCGAGGGGTACCGATGCGCGTTCGCGGACTCTCTTCAGGAGTCCGGTCGCCGCTTCAGAGAGACCCGCACGAGCGCCGGTCACGCCGGTGAGTGATACGCAATAGATGAACCCCCGTGCCTTCGCCACGACGCGCTCCACACGTTCAGGGGGGCTGGTAGGCGCAAGAAGGTAGATGAGGTCCAATCCGAAAGGTGAAATCGCGTCATCGAGCGGTTCGGACTCCTCCGGCGGAAGGTCAGGGACGATAACTCCATCGATCCCCGCTGTCACGGCCTCCTTCGCGAATCGCTCCAATCCGAAGCGTAAAAATGGATTGTAGTAGCCCATGAAGAGTATCGGCACGGACGGATTCTTCGCGCGGATCGAGCGAGCCGTCTCGAGACATGTGTCGAGGTGAACCCCCGCCTGGAGCGCGTGTGCCGAGGACCTCTGAATCGTGGCTCCATCCGCGAGCGGGTCACTGAAAGGGACTCCAAGCTCGATGATGTCTGCGCCGGCATCGAGCGCCGCTTGAGCCGCGGATTCAGTCGCGTCAGCTTCGGGCCAACCGACAGTTAGGTACATCGCTATTCCGGTCCTGTGGTCGTTCCGGAGCCGGGTGAACGTATCAGATAGGCGGTTCAAGAAACGAGTTCCGGAAGTAGTTGCAGGGCATTGAACATCGCATGGACCGCGATGGGTCCCCATAGGCTGTCGGTCCACACGTAGAGCATCACGAGAAGTGCGCCGAGAAACGTCACGGGCACGATGGAGAACAGGTCTGGGTGCGCGAGTCCAAATAACGCAGCACTGGCAGCCCCGCCCCGAACGGCCCCCCAGCGGCCGCGCAGAGCGCCGAAGACGAATCCTCGGAAAAAGGTCTCCTCGGCGATTGGAGCAACGACCACGGAAGTCACGAACAACGCGAGAAGAAGAGGCCCTGCCAGTAGTTCGGGGGGGATAACGGAGTCGTCGGGGTTTCGCAGGCCGAGTTCGAAAATCACGAACGAGAACAACCCGATGGTGAAGAAGGCGGTTAACAGTGTCGCGGGTACGCCAATCGCCATCCGGTTCGCGTTCGGCGACCTGAATCCGACGTTCCGCCACGATGCCCCTCGTCGTTTGATGGCGAACCTCCAGACAACCGCGACCATGGCGGCCTCCGCAAGCATGGAGATCGCAAGCGTGGTGGCCCCCACGGTCGTATCTCCCCGACCGTCCGACGGAACAACAACAAGGAAGACGCTGGTTGCGATGATCACCAGGATCACGCTGACGACGACCACACCGATGGCCTGCCACGTATCAGGGAGGCCCCATGGAGTTGTGGGAGCAGGGTGGGGTTGTTCGGAGGTTGAAGTCACGATGGTCGAGGATGATGAGGAACCGTTCGTTGATGGTACGCGACCGGTACCATCGTCTCAGATTAGGGAACGTCGGATTTTTCGACGGATGGAGGGCCGCCGGGATTGAGGCGACGGTATTCGCTCAAGATGCGTTCGACATGGCTTGCCCGATCCGCCAGGGATAGGGCTTCTTGATAGAGCGCTCGGCGGCCGGCCTGGGTGATCGAATAAGTTCGCCGACGGGGGCCCGCCCCCGGCTGGCGTTCCCACTCCGAAGCGACGTAGCCCTCCGCCTCCATTTTCCTGAGCCCGCGGTAGAGATTCCCAACGTCAGGTTTACCCGGAAGGTACTGCCGTTCATGGAGTTCGTCTCGGAGCGCATACCCATGCCTGGGGCGCTCCGACAGAACGAGCAGGACGGCGGGTTGGACCAAGCCCCACATCGAAGATTGATTCGGGCCGCGAGCGTTCACCCGCTCGGTGCCTTGGGACTCGTTCGCTGCGGGAGCCATCGGTGTCTTCGCTCTATATCCGAGGGGCCGGATCAGCCCAGGAGCTGAACGGCTTTATCGCTGGCAGCGTCGACCGGCGCGAGTTGGGCCTCGCTCGCATCATCGAGCCGCAGCTTGAGTTCAACGTTCCCCTCGCGAAGATTTCTTGGGCTGACGGTGATGCGAAGGGGGAGTCCCAACAGGTCGGCATCTGCGAACTTCACACCAGCAGATTCCTCCCGATCATCGTAAATCGTTTCGAGGCCCGCGGCCTTGAGGGCATCGTAAACCGTCTCCGCAGTCTCGCGAACTCCCTCACGGTCCAGGTTCAACGCCACCAGCTGTACGTCTGCCGGGGCGATCGAACGCGGGAACGCGATACCACGATCATCGTAATTGCTCTCGATCGCCGCCCCCAGCACCCGGCCAACGCCTATCCCATAGCAACCCATGACCATCGGTTTCTGCGTCCCGTCCGTGTCAAGGAACGTCGCGTCGAATGTTTCGCTGTACGAGGTCAGCAGCTTGAAGACGTGGCCAACTTCAATCCCGCGAGAGAACCTCAACTCGTGTCCGCACCGGGTGCACCCGTGGCCCGGTTGCGCTCTTGTCAGGTCCAGGACCTCATCGACCGTGAAATCACGAGGATAGTTCGCGTTTCGATAATGCGTATCCGATATATTTGCGCCGACCACGTAGTTCGCGCCAGTTTCGATCGAACGGTCGGCCAAACGGCGAACTCCCTCGAGCCCGATGGGGGACGCGTATCCCGCGACCAGTCCCGCGCCTCGGACCTCATCATCAGTCGCGAGTCGAAGATCGGCACACTTCAGGCCGTTCTTGAGCTTGACCTCGTTCACTTCCAGGTCGCCACGGATCGTCACGAACACGATCTCTCCATCGCAGGAATAGAAGACAGCCTTGAGAGTCTTGGATTCGGGGATACCCAGGAACTCCGCGAGGTCTGGAATCGTCTTCACCCCGGGCGTCGAGACCGGGTCGAGTTCAGAAAGCGGTTCGTCTTCGACCGTCGGAATTCGGACTTGGGCCTTCTCGACATTCGCCGCGTAGCCACAGGATCGGCAGATCACAACGTCATCTTCGCCGCTGTCCGAGAGGAACATAAACTCTTGGGAGTCCTTGCCGCCGATCGCTCCGCTATCGGCCTCGACAACCGTCACGTCCAACCCGCAGCGCTCGAAAATGTTGCTGTAGGCCTGCACCATCCGCTGGTAGGTGGTATCCAGGTCTTGTTCGTCCACATGGAAGGAATATGCATCCTTCATCGCGAACTCGCGCACGCGGATCAGCCCGGCACGGGGCCGAGCCTCATCCCGGAGTTTCGTCTGGATCTGGTAGAGATTGAGCGGCAGGTCCCGGTAGCTGTGGACGTTCTGGCGGGCCAGCGTCGTGGCGACCTCTTCGTGCGTGGGACCGAGCACCAGCCGCCGGGATCGCCGGTCCTGAAGCCGAAACAATGTCGGCCCCATCGACGACGCCCTTCCGCTCTGCTCCCACAACTCCTCCGGTTGGAGCACCGGCATCAGGATTTCCTGGCCGCCGGCTGCGTCCATCTCCTCGCGGATAATCGTTTCGATCTTCCTCAAGGACCGGACGGCGAGAGGGAGATAGCTGTAGATGCCCGCGGAAAGCTGGCTGATGAGGCCGGCGCGAATCAGCAGCCTGTGGCTGGCAGTATCGGCGTCGGCAGGGTCATCCCGGAGTGTCTTGCCAAAGAGCCGCGAAAGGCGCATGGGCACATGGTAGCCGCTGACCGTGCCGGAAGAGCGCCCGGATCCGTCGCGTTCAGGTAGGTTGGGACTCGGTCCCGACCTTCTCCATCTCTTCGAGC
>JASLZO010000359.1 GCA_030754805.1 Dehalococcoidia bacterium | reverse complement strand
GTCCGGCGCGACCTTCTACCTCCTGTTAACCCGCCGTTGGCGGCCGAACCCGCCGACCTTCCGATACGCACCGCCTATCAGCGCGCTCCAACTCGTTTGGTCAGTGCTTCTGTTCCAGGCGCTCGAGTTGGGAGATGCGAGCGTGGCCTATCCCGTCGTCCAACTGAGCTTCGTGCTCACGGCGGTTCTGGCCGTCGCGTTCCTCGGGGAGACGATCGACCGGACCAAGGTCGGGGGACTGGCACTCGCAGTTTTGGCGGTGGGTGCTCTGGCGCTCGCTTGACACGCATCTTCACTCATACGTGACCCGAACACTTTCAGACGCACCGGCGGTACATTAGTACCTAGATTGCCTGTACGCGATTCGGTATCCTTGGCCGCGTTGTGAGCGAGAAAAAACGCGTAGTGGTCGCAATGAGCGGAGGAGTCGACTCCTCGGTCGCGGCGTACCTGCTCAAACAGCAGGGCTACGATGTCGTCGGTGTCACCATGCGGCTCTGGAGCGACGAGGTGATGAGTGCCTCTTCGCACAATCGGAGCTGCTGCTCGGTCGAAGACGCGCTCGACGCAAAGCGAGTCGCCCAGGTTCTCGGATTCCCGCACTACGTATTGAACTTCGAGAAGGAGTTCAAAGCGCATGTGATGGACTACTTCGTCCAGGAGTATCGCCGAGGCCGGACCCCGCATCCGTGCATCGCGTGCAATGACAAGATCAAGTTCGCCTTTTTCCTGCAGCGCGCGCTCTCGTTCGACGCCGAGCTGATAGCCACCGGCCATTACGTTCAGCGGGCCGATGGCCCCGACGGTGTGCAACTCCTGAAGGCGACCGACTCTTCCAAGGACCAGACCTACGTCCTGTACGGTTTGAAACGGGAAGAGATCGAGCGGTCGCTGTTCCCGGTCGGCAATATCTCGAAGCCGGATGTCCGAGAAATCGCTCGTCGCCTATCGTTGCCAACGGCCGACAAGCCCGATAGCCAGGAGATCTGCTTCGTTCCTGAGGGCGATTACCGAAAGTTCCTGGCCCCTCAGATACCTGCGGTTCCCGGTCCGATCGTCGACCTTGACGGAAAGCAGGTCGGCGTCCACCCGGGAATCACCGGGTACACGGTCGGCCAGCGCAAAGGGCTCCCTTCATTGCCCGACGGTCGGCGCATCTATGTGGTCGCCCTGGACGCGCCCGAAAACACCGTCATCGTGGGCCCCGAGGATTCTCTCTACGCAACCGGGCTCCGTGCCTCCGGAGCAAACTTCCAGGCAGAGATGGCCGACACGGCGACTGAACGGATCACCGTGAAGATTCGCTACAAGTCTCCCGAGGTCGGTGCGACACTGACCCACCTCGACAAAGACGGAACGTTCCAGATCGATTTCGACGAGCCACAGAGAGCGGTGACACCCGGTCAGGCGGCCGTCGTCTATCGTGGGGAACAGATGATCGGTGGCGGTGTCGTCGACGTGGCCCTCCGAAACGTCGAGACGACCTCGAAGTAGCAGGGCTTCATAGGTAAGGGGACAGAATGTCGATCATCGCGGTGTCGATCGCGGCGCGA
>JASLZO010000358.1 GCA_030754805.1 Dehalococcoidia bacterium | reverse complement strand
AGTAGACGGACTCGATTAATTCCCGGGCGAGCCGGACGCCAGTCGCGATTTCGTCGTCTGGAGATGCGGCGCGCATCGTCTCATGTGCGTGTTTCGGGATGACGAACCCGGGCACATTCGATTCCAGGAACGCAGCATGCCGGGCGCTCCGAAGTGGCAAAACACCCATAATCACGGGGAGCGGGAACCCACCGAGGAGACGTCGGGATCGTTCGATGGATTCCGGATCGAATACGGCCTGGGTCACGATGAAGTCAGCCCCAGCACCGACTTTCCGGTCCAAGCTGGCCCGTTCCTGGCCCCAATGAGCCTTCTCTGGGCTGAAAATGACCCCAGACGTGAAGGTCGTCGGCTCGTCGAGCGCGATTCCCTCAACCTCCAATCCAGCGTTCGCGTTGGTCATGAGGCGCACCAGACCGGAGGAAGTGATATCCGAGATACTGGTCGCGCCGGGAAAATCTCCGGTTTCAGGCGGGTCGCCTTTGAAGATCAGCAAGTTGCGAATCCCGAGGGCGTGAGCACCCAAAAGGTCGCCGACCAGGGCCGGAAGGTTCCGGAAGCTGGTCGCCACGTGCATTAGCGCTTCAGTCCCAAGATCTCTCTGAAACATCGCCGACATGGCCAGCGCGCTCATTCGGCTTTGTGCGAGTGGAGAATCTGTCGCGTTGAACGCATCGACCCGGGTGTCGCCGAGCAACTTGCGAAGCTTCTGGAACGTCTTGGATGCGTCGAAGCCTCTGGGCGGATGGACTTCGACCGTGACCACAAACTCTTTGCCGAGTTTCTCGCCGAGAGTGGAAGGTGTTCGTTCGGTCATCTCAATGCATCCAAGAAAGTGGTTGGGTTAGGGCAATGCTAGAGGAACGGCGTTCGCAACACTCTTCCGGCATAACCGTCTCCGGATACGAGGCTGTGCTCAGAGCGGGTGCTCCGATGTCGGTGCCCGTGCCATCAGTTCGCCGAGCGCTTGCTTCGGTTCGAGGCCTTCCTGGAGAACCCGTCGCGTTTGTTCCACAATTGGCATGTCCACGCCGAGCCGTTCCGCTAGGACCAGGGCCGCAGACGTCGTATCGACTCCTTCGGCCACTTGACCCAAGGACCCAAGTACGTCACTCAGGGGTCGCCCATGCGCAAGCTCCTGTCCCACGAAACGGTTGCGCGAGAGTCGGCTATAGCAGGTCGCGATCGTGTCACCGATTCCTGCGAGTCCCGAGAATGTCACCGCCTCGGCGCCAGCGGCAACACCTAATCTCGTGATTTCCGCGAGACCCCTCGATATGAACGCGGCTTTCCCGTTATCGCCGTATCCCATGCCATCCGCCATCCCTGCTCCGATTGCAAGGATGTTCTTCAGGGCTCCGCCCAATTCGACACCGATCACATCCGTGTTGGTGTACACACGGAAGGCAGGCGAGTTAAACAGCTCTTGAGCTCGTTCCGCCACCTTCAGGTCGGACGAAGCCACGACAGTCGACGAAGGCATGCCCTGGGCGATCTCTTTCGCCAGGTTCGGACCGGAGAGGGTCGCGTACCGTCGCGATGCCTCCGAACCTAGTTCCTCCTCG
>JASLZO010000357.1 GCA_030754805.1 Dehalococcoidia bacterium | reverse complement strand
AATCACCTCCACCGGCGCACGCCTCGTCGAGATGGCCGTTGATATCTTCGATCGGATCGACGGGTTCCGCGCCGAACTCGGTACCGACCAGCCCACCGGTTCTCTGACCGTGGCGACCCAAGACCCGGTCGTCCGATACCTCTTGCCCAGCGTCGCGCGTGCATTCGCCGTCCAGAACCCGAACATCCGCCTCGAGATGATGACCCGAACGGTCGAGGAAACCCTGCGCCTCATCCGGCTCGGCGATGCCGATATCGGCATCGTCTCGGAAACTCCTTTGCCGGACCCCCTCGTGTTCCATCCCCTGCGGACCTACCAGGCACAGTTCGTCGCACCGAAGGGCCATCCGCTGTTCGCCGGTGGGACGCCCGCGATGGAGGAACTTCTGACGCCCGAGACCATCGACCGGTTCCCGTTGATAGCCCCTGAGCACGGAGACTCGACACACACCCACATCCGCGAGGCGCTAGCCCGACTCGGTCTCCCGTACAACATCGCACTCGAGGTCGGGACGACGGAGACCGTCAAGCACTACGTCGGCCTCGGTCTCGGGGTTGCTGTCATCTCGGGGGTCTGCATAACGCCCGCGGACAATGAGACGCTGGATATGGTGGAAGTCCCGCAGCACTTCGGAGGTACCAGCACCTACGGGTACGTCATCCGTCGCGAAAAATACCTCTCCGGCCCAGGGGAAGCGTTCCTGACCGTCCTCCGGAACAGCGTCGCGGATCCTGCCCTCGCCTAACCTTGGACGAGGAACGTCAACCCGGCGAGCACCATCACTGCCTCAACGATGTAGGGGAAGAAACTCGCCGGCACACGGTCTAAGACGCGCTTTCCGACCCACGACCCCACAAACATCACGACGCCGATGGCCAACCCGACCCAGAGGGTTTCGATGCCGACCAGCGAATAGCCCCCGTACACTCCCAGCTTCGTCACGTGGAAAACGACCGTAGCGAGCGCCTCCGTGCCGATGTAGGCGCCTTTCACCAGTCCATACGCCAGGAAGAAAGGAGCCATGAACGGTCCAGCGACCCCCGTCAGGGCCGAAAGTGACGCCGCGATCGCTCCAACCGGCATGAACCCGCGCAGCCCGATCGTCCTGCCGGTTCCGAAACTCGTATGACGGTAGACCACCGTGATCAGGAGAAAGACCCCCAGGATACGGACCAGGGCCGCTGATGGGGCCACCGCGAAGATCACACCTCCCACGATCGCAGCCGGCACCGCGCCGTAAGCGAACCATCGCACGACGTCCAGCGACAGCTCCGTCCGGTTCAGCCAGACACGAGACGCGTTCCCAAATAGTTGGACAACGGTCAACAGCGGGATCGCTTCTTTGACGCCGAACGCAGCGACCAATACCGGGAGCATGATCGCCGCGCCCCCGAATCCTGTTACGGCCGACAGCGTCGATGCAGCGAACGCCGCCCCGATCACTACGCCCACCAGGATTAGATCCGTCAGTTCGATCATCATTCGTACGGTATCACTCGGCGCCCCGGAGGAATCGGTTCCTCAACGAGACCGCCTACGTTATCGGTGAAGTGAGCCGGTCTCCGTTTTTTCGCTCAGAAG
>JASLZO010000356.1 GCA_030754805.1 Dehalococcoidia bacterium | reverse complement strand
GTTCCGAGGGTGTAGTCTGTCGTTCCGAGGATACACCTTGCCCGTTGGTATTTCCATGCTTATTTACCCCGTAAGGCACGGGAGGGTTTGAAACCCTCCCCTACGACCTGTTCTTGGGTTGCTGTCTGTCCAACCAGCCTGCGCGATGCGTCTCGGGGACATCCCGGATTCGCAACGGCAAACCGCCATATCACCGCCCGAGCCGTCACGAGCTCGTGGCTGCCAATGCCGCAACCACCGCCAACAGGTTCTGGGAGGAGTGCGCGGCCATCGGGATCCACAGCGACCGGGTCTTGACGTAGACGGCTCCTAGTATCAGACCAATGCCAAAAATCGGCAAAGCGGTGCTGATCGTCATGTGGGCGACAGAGAACAGGGCCGCGCTGACCACCACGCCCCAGACCGAGCCGTATCGAGACGCGACGCCCTGGAGCAGGAAGCCTCGGAAGAAAACCTCCTCGGCCAACGGCACCCATGTCGCCAGAGCCGCCGCGATCATCGTTTGTTGCAGCGCTCCACCGCCCAGCAACTCGTCCGGAATCGGTTCCGGCGACAATCGATCGATGCCCAGCGCGGTGGTCGTGAGAGCGTAGACTCCGGTCACCGCCATGCTTCCCAACAGCGCCGCCGGCGCCAACCAAGCCAGACGCAACGACCGCAGTCGCCGGAACCCAAGGATTGCCCAGCCTGTGGCGTGTTTCCCGATGCCAAAGGTCCAGACGGCATAGAGCAGAATTGCTTCGGAGGCGAACGCGAACCAGGGAGCGATTCGGAGCCGTTGGTCTTCGTTCAGGAGCGTGGAAGCGAATCCCACCACTAACAAGAACGCAAGGAATGCCACGAACACGACGCCTGTGGCGACAGCGGTGTCTTGGATGGACCAAGGCACGTGGACGCTTCCACGTGTCAGGGTCGTATCCGGGTCCCAGTCGCGTGCATCTCGCATCGAAGCCCGTCCCTCGACCATCCCTCTCCCCGGCTTCACGACCGCAAAGCCGGGAGAGTCTGTAGCTGAGGGACACTCTCGTCCGCCTGGGGCGGACCGGCATCGGGGCCAAGCCCTTCTGCACCCCCATTGTTCCGCTGCCCGCTAGGACTTCAGCCATTCCACATCGCCGCTTAGGTCGGCGGGATGTTCTTTGGAAGCGAAGACCTCGTATTTGCCTCGTTCGGTTTTGAGGTCTCCGTCGTCGCCGTGTCCGGCGTATATGCGAACATCGTCGCCAAGCACGAACAGGCTCTGGGTGATGCTCTCGATCAATTGACGTAGATTCTCCGGCGACCCGGTTCTGCCAGGTCCGTTTGGGAACAGCGTATCCCCCGAGAACAGGTGGCCGTTCGTCGTGAAACAAGTCGAGCCGGGCGTATGGCCTGGAGTCGCGAGGGCGTTCAAGGTAATCGTGCCGGCCGTGATCGTGTCGCCGTCTTTGAGCAGTCCGTCCGCTTGTTTGGACAGCTCTTTCAGCGCATCTGCGTCCGGGCTCCCGATCGACACAGGTGCGTCGATGGCGGACGTGACCTCGTCGAAGCCGGCGAGATGGTCGAAGTGGTTGTGGGTGATCAGGATGTGCTTGACGTCGGTCTGTTT
>JASLZO010000355.1 GCA_030754805.1 Dehalococcoidia bacterium | reverse complement strand
CTTGGCTGCAACATTGGAGATGATTTCAATTTGGAAAAACTGCGATATCACCGAATTATCATCATGACCGACGCTGATGTCGACGGCTCGCATATCCGCACTCTGTTGCTGACGTTTTTCTACCGGCACATGCAGGATCTGGTCGATCACGGCCACCTCTACATCGCACAGCCGCCGCTGTACAAGATCACTGCCGGCAAGCAGATTCACTATGCCTACAGCGAGGGCGAACACGAGGGGATCATGGTCCAGCTCGAGAAGAAGCGGACCGTGACCTTGCAGCGCTACAAGGGCCTCGGAGAGATGACCGCCGACCAGCTCTGGGAGACCACGATGAACCCGGAGGAGCGGACCCTGCTCCAGGTGTCCGTCGAAGACGCCGCGGTCGCCGACGATGTCTTCCGAACGCTGATGGGCGACGTGGTGGAGCCTCGCAAGAACTTCATCCAGGCCCACGCCCTCGAGGTCAAGAACCTCGACGTGTAACCCGCCCGCGGGACCAACCTGGTGCGACGACGGGCTTGACACCATGTCGGGCCCGTTTTCTGTTCATGAACGATTGGTGTCGTGTGAGGAGTCATGGCGACCCCGGCCGCTTTGTCATTCTGATCGTTACGCAGAAGGAGAAGAATAAGGTCGAATGAACAACAGGTTGCCGTCAGAGGCCGGTTGCGTCGGCACACTGTGCGTCGAGGTACGGGGTTGCCTCTCGGGGCGGGACTGCGAGTATCCTCGCCCGATCGAAAGCCGTGTGCCTGCCGAAGGCCAGATGCGTCTCCTTCCTCGGAAAGATAAACATGACGAGTGGCAGTGACGCCATTCAGAGCCGACGTACGAAAAATCTTGTCAAAGGCGCAGCGTGCCAGTCGGCTCCTCGCAGAGATAGGACTTGTCGTCAGTCCCACATCCCGGTGCTGAAGTACCGCTCACCGATGTCGTTGAAGATCGTGACGATCTTGCCCGCGCGAACCCGCTTCGCGACCTCGTAAGCGCCGAGCACGTACGCACCTGACGACTGGCCCGCAAACAAGCCCTTGGACGCTAACCGCTTCGACATGTTGTACGCCTCGTCCACGTCGATCGGAATCCTCTCGTCGACCACCGACTCGTCGAAGGTCTTGGGGATGATGTGCCCTTCTCCGAGCGGTTTCAGTCCCTCGACGCCGGGCCACTCCGGCGGGTTGATGCTTGCGACGTAAATGTCGGGGTTCGACTCCTTGAGCCTGCGCCCTACACCGCTGACGGTGCCGCCGGTTCCGACCCCGGCGACCATGTGCGTCACGTCGGGAACCTGCTGCAGAATCTCCTCGGCCGTCGTGTCGTAGTGGGCTTGGGGGTTGTTCACGTTGCTGTACTGGTCGCACCAGAAGTACTTGTCCGGGTTGGCTTCGTACCGCCGTTTGACCTCGTGGAGCGTCTCGTCGTAGCCCAGCATAGGGTCGGTGTACACGATGTTCGCTCCGTGGGCCAGGAGCCTCTTCTTGCGCTCCTCAGAGGCGTTCTCTGGCATCACTAGCTCGACGCGGTATCCCAGGACCGCTCCGACCATGGCGTACGCGATCCCCGCGTTGCCGGAAGTCGCGTCAAGGA
>JASLZO010000354.1 GCA_030754805.1 Dehalococcoidia bacterium | reverse complement strand
TGGAGTATCTCCTTGAAGCTGACCACGCCCGGATCGAAGGCGACCTGTACGACCTCCGCGTGGCCGGTCGTCCCGGTGCAAATGGCCTCGTACGAGGGGTTGGGGACATGTCCACCCGCGTAGCCCGACTCAACCTTCTTCACACCGTTCAGGTCGTCGTACACTGCCTCTAGGCACCAGAAGCAGCCACCTCCAAGGGTCGCCATCTTCATGCCGCCAGCCACCGTGTCTGTTTCGTTCATAATAAACGACTCCTTATGAAGTATTATACCGGGATGCAGGCTGGGAAACTTCCACTCGACCTCCTCGCTGAGCTGCTCGGCAGGATAGATGTCCGTGACCCGCGGGTCTTCGTCGGTGCACGGCCTGGTGAGGACGCGGCCCTCATCGATATGGGCGACAGGTATCTCGTTGCCAAGACCGACCCGATCACCTTCGCGACCGACCTGATCGGCTGGTACGTCGTGCAGGTCAACGCCAACGACATAGCCGTAATGGGCGCGACACCACGCTGGCTGATGACCACGTTGCTCCTACCGGAAGGCACCCCCGAAAAGACTATTGAAGGAATCTTCGATCAGCTATTGAAGGCATGTCAGGAGCGCGAAATCACGTTGGTTGGTGGACACACCGAGATCACTTACGACCTCTCACGTCCGATTGCGATCGGGGCGATGCTCGGTGAGGTCGAAAAGGACCGGGTCGTTCTGACCTCGGGAGCTAGACCCGGCGACAGTATCATTCTGACGAAAGGCATCGCGATTGAGGGCACCTCGATCCTCGCCCGCGAGGCATCGGACGCGTTTCTCCAAACTGGAGTGAGTCGGGATACCATCGAACGGGCAAAAGGATTGCTGTTCTCGCCAGGAATCAGCGTCCTGAGAGAAGCAGCCATCGCCTGCGACGAGGTCGATATCCGCGCGATGCATGACCCGACGGAGGGTGGCTTGTCCGGTGGCCTCATCGAAATGGCGAAGGGGGCCGATGTCGGCCTCCTGATCGACCAGGACGCTATCTCCGTTCTGCCTGAGACCCAAGAATTCTGTGAGGCCCTGGGACTCGATCCCCTCGGGCTCATCGCGTCAGGGGCGCTTTTGGCAGCGGTTAACGCCGACGACGCTGGCCGGCTGATTGACAGGTTGTCTCATGAAGGCATCGACGCCCGTAAAATCGGAACCGTGACCCCAAAGCAAGAGGGGATCAAGCTTAGAGGAAGAACCGGTATCCGCGAGTTCCCGACGTTCGAACGAGACGAGTTGGCGCGTTTCCTCGGCAGCTAGTCATATTTAGACGAAATGTGGTCGCCGAGCAAGCACCGCTACCGTCGCGTCGCTCGCGCGAGCATGTCCGGGTCGAACTCGAGGCGATTCAGGTCTGGTGGAAACTTCTGGGCGATCATCCATTTCCTCTAGTAGATCTGGAGTAAGTAGTGGGTCTGGGCGCCGGCGTTTGCTGAGCCCCGGTGTGTACCTCGCTCCTGAGGACGACGACATCGCCCGCCTTGTAGAAGACCCTTTTCTCTCCCCGGCCCTTGAACTCCGCGTTGGCATTGAGGGACCTCACCACGCGGTGGTTGCCGGGGATGAACCTAATCTGAC
>JASLZO010000353.1 GCA_030754805.1 Dehalococcoidia bacterium | reverse complement strand
CGGAGGAAGCTGGGTCGATCGAACGACGGCGGTCAGATACGAGAGGTCCATCGGTTTCTCGCCGCCACGGTATGGGTGCCAGAGATCTGGGTTCGCCGCCCTCAACAGGGTCAGCGCCAGGAACGCGACGAGAAACAGGGTCTCCATCGCCAGAAGCAGCCGCCACCGAGCCCGAACGAATTCCATGAGTTCGCGTCGGTTCGCATATCCAACGGTCGCCGAAACCCCACCTACCGCGAGAACGGCGATTACAGCTGCAATCCTGCTGAATGACACGATTTCTAGACTCACCAACAGCCAGGTGATGTACGCAACGAGGAGCAACGACAGGACCTTCCCCAGCAAGTACCCTCGGTCTGGGAGCGCCCGGAACACCCGGGTGGACAACGGGAACCCGGCCAGGGCAATTGCCTGGACGACCAGGATCCAAACCGCCATCGGAACCCTGACCGGCAACCCGCTTTGCGCGAAGATGCTGGTCCATGTACCGCCTTCGCGCTGCTCCTCCGCACGCGCCTCACTCATCATCAAGAGGGAATCAAACTCCAAGCGCCGCGGAACGTCGGATGCCGGCATCGCCTGGGCGAGAATCGAATGAAGTTCTTCGCGCTCGATGGGCACGTTTTTCCGTAACATGACCGTTTTCGGATGGTCGTAGACGGTAAAGCTCTCGTCGGCTGGACCGAGCAGGAGGGTTCCCAACCCCGATGTGGGCGGGAGACCAATTTCGCGCGAGTCTATTCCCAACGGGCCAAGCGTCTGGTCCGCGAAAGAGATGCCGAACACGCTGGGATAAGTTGCTTCGACGTGCGCGACCTCGAATCCAAGCTGGCCCGATAAGAGAAGTCGGTAGTACTCGCGCATCAACGGGTACCGCTCCGGAAGCCGTGGAAGAGCTCCGTATGCCCGGTTGCTGAAAAGGAAGACGTAGTCGGCCTCGTCCAGCACGTTAACCAGATGATCGACCTTCCGCGCATCAGCCGTGTCATATGGATGCACCTGAATGGTTCGATAGCGTCCCGATCCCGGGAATCCCTGGTCCCATGCTTCGAGAGCAACCGTCGAGTCAGTCGGAACGTTGGCCTCCGCCCAATCGCCCATCCTTTCAACCGGGTGGACGACCGAGTAGATGTTGGAGAAAGCCAACCCATAGACACCCGTTGGAACGACCACCGTCGCCGCGGCGACTACAGCCAGCCATCGGGTCCGCCTGGGCCGGCTCCAGAGCGACCGACCGACCGTCACCAACAACCCGGACCCGGCGACGATCAGGAGTGGATAGATGGGCAGCAGGTACCGCATGAACTTGACCTGTTGCCCGCCGAGGATCAGAAGCGGCACCAGCACCGCTGCCGCGAGCAAGAGCATCCCGGGGTTCCGTTCCCTCGATCCTTTGACCGAGATCCAGGCGACTCCAACCAGGGCCGTGACACCAAGTGGCCATCCGAGGCCCCAAACGATCAGGTTTCTGAGGTGATAGACGAACGGGGAGGTCCGCAGATACTGAATCGTGTATGGGAATTCGATGTCCCCGTGCGCCATTCGCGCCTGGAACAGAACGTCATCGCTGAAGGCCTCCCAATCCAACAGCGCATATGGCTGCCCGATCGCGA
>JASLZO010000352.1 GCA_030754805.1 Dehalococcoidia bacterium | reverse complement strand
GGCCACGCGATGGTTTGACGAACTCGCGGCGTTTGAGGACGAGATCGGCGACGTGGAGTCAAGTGGCACACTTACGGTGGCCGCCGAGGCACCGGTCCTGCGGTATCAACTCCCCAGGTTTGTGGATGCGTTCGCGCGCGAGCAACGGCATGCGCAACTGCGCCTTCTCAGCCGTAGGCCCTTGGAAATCATAGAGCTTGTTCGCAGAAATGAGATCGATCTCGGAATCATCGACCGGCGACCTCTTCCCTCCGAGGTCAACTTCCACCCCTGGCGCACGTTCCAAGCATTCGTCCTAATCCCACGAGGACATCCTCTCGCGCGTCGTGGCCCTCCTGCTCTGGACAGCATCCTCAACGAGGCGACGCTGTTGCGCTATCCGCAAGTCGTGGGAGAGATCGACGAACGGGATCAAAACAGGCTTCGGGAAGGTCTCGAACGCTTGGGCCTTCCCTATAACGTAGTGCTCGAGGTCGGCAATATCGAGACGGTCAAGTACTACGTTGCTCGGGGCCACGGTATCGCCGTCATTCCCGGACTATGTCTATCAGATGAGGATGCCGCGATCTTTCACTTGATAGAAATACCCGAGGAACTTGAAGGCGAGACCAGCTACGGAGTGATCCTACGCGAAGGCAAACATATTTCATCCGCCCTCAAATCGTTCCTTGGGCTTCTCGATGTACCAAGCCTCAGTGGTTGAGTGCCACGGATCTATCCTCCGCTTCATCCATCAATCCGACACGCTGCGGTCAAAGTCCACAATCGCCTGAAAGCCGAATTTCATGGCTCGGATTCGAGTGGCTGGTCGGAGTCAAAACCGAGTGTTGACGTCACCGCTGGTACTAAGTCCGCCGTACCCCGGACGGCCGGCATAGTTCGTCGTGCGCCGAACAGCCGGGGATGCCAAATCCGGGCATTCGCGGGAGTTCGCAAAACCGGGGAATCCGGTTCCTGCGATCCCGGTTTCTGCCGGGTGAGGTTGTGACCACAGCTGGCCAAGTTAATCGAGATCAATTCGAACGTTCGGTGCTGCCACCAAATTGACGAATCGTGAGCGGCACTGCCAGGCCGGGATCACGTGAGATCACGAAAAAAATGAGGCCGGGGCTAGCCTGGCCCGGGAGGCGCCGAAATGGCAAATGCCGACGATGGGGGCGCCGAGCGCCGGTTGGTGATCGACGTTCATAGCCACCTGCATTCCGATCGCGCGGACGCCATGCTCGACGAGCAGACCCAACGCGAGCGCAATTACTTCATCCGCTACTCGACCGACGAAGGGCGGGTCTGGGGTCGGCGGTTCTTCGAGAAGATCGCGCCCAAGATGGTGTCGCTTGACGAACGGATCGAGGACCTCGACCGGATGGGTATCGACATGCAGATGGTCACCCCGCGCCCGACACAGAAGCACTACTGGATCGAGGCGGCGCTGGCCGAGGAGATCGCCGGCATCGAGAACGACAACGTCGCTGAGTCCGTTCACCGCCATCCGGACCGTTTTTTCGGCATCTGCACGCTGCCCCTGCAGGACACGGACCGGGCGCTGAATGAGCTCGACAGGGCGGTCGGCACGCTGGGCTTGAAGGGCATCCTGATCAGCACCTCGGTCGGCCC
>JASLZO010000351.1 GCA_030754805.1 Dehalococcoidia bacterium | reverse complement strand
ACCATCGCTTTTTCTGTAGGCCCCGTCTCCGCGTGGATCGCCGTCCCCATCGTCCAGCACGACACCCTCGGCGGTCGTCGGCGTGGCATAGGCACCGTCGATGAGCATGGAGCGCTCGTAGATGTGCGAGTGACCCGTGAACACGATGTCCACGCCCCCGTCTTCGAGAATGGGCATGATGTGCTCGCGCATCTCCACAAGTTGGTTTTCGGTGTCGCTGTCGTGTGAACCCTTCGTGTACGGAGGGTGATGCCAGTAGGCGAATATCCAGTCAGCGTCCGTCTGGGCCAGGTCTGCCGTGAGCCATTGGCCCATGGCCGCACCCGGAGAACGATCCAGATCATGTGAATCCAGCGCGATGAAGTGGGCGTTGCCGTAATCGAAGGAGTAGTAAGCCTCCGTCCCCGAGCTCAGTCCGCCCGCCTCACCACGCTTGGGCAGGACGTAGCTATCGTAGTAGGGACCGATCCCCGTTACGCCGCTGGACGTTTGGCCTTCATGGTTGCCCATGGCGGGCCAGCAGACCGTGTTACGCAGCGTCCGTCGGTATGGCTTGAAAAAATTCCCCTCGAACTCGTTGTCGGTGCCGCTGCCGTATGCCATGTCACCGACGTGCAGGTAGATGTCGACCGGGCGATGCCGGTTGCGCGAGAACGACCGCATGGCCATGTGAACGTCGGCCTGGTTCTGGTCACCCGTGCCTGAATCGCCGACGACCCAGAATCGCAGGGGACGGACCGCACCGGGCTTGGGGTGGGTCCTGAAACGGTAGGTTCGATCACCGCCCGCCAGGAGCTGATCTGCGTCGTATACCGCATAGTAGTAGGTCGTCGACGGCTTAAGATCGCTGATTGTCGCCTCGTACTGCCGCACATCATCGGCGGAGCTGTGCAAAGCCAGCGTCGGATTGGCGTGGTTCTTCGTCTTGACCAGGATGTCCTGCCCGCAGGTCGAATGGTCAAGCCGGTTCGGTGAACGGCCGTACCGCACGACGGGATCGATCTGCCGCCTCGTCCGCCACACGACGCACATGCTGCGCGGCGTACCGAGGGCGAGATAGGGTCCGCGCATGAACTGGCGATCGAACTGGAAGGGTTCGGTCCCGCCTTCCTTGACCGTAACGAGCAGAGGCGGGGCGATGCCCAAATTATCGGTCTGGACCTTGAGGATGTTCTGCTCGGGCCAGGGCCGGTCGACTTCCCAGATGTGACCGTCGGCGTGGAGGTAAAGCACGGGTTTGCCAAAAGCCCTGGAAGCAGCGAGGAAGGGGTCGGTGAACGGGTTCCTCGGGGGCGCCTGGGCCAGGATGACGGCGGCGCGCACCTGGTCACTGTATCGCTGGTAGTTTTGCCGGACCCAGACCGCGTCGTCCAACAGGTGCCGGTCCCACCCGTCCGCATCTTGCACGCGCCCGTCCGTCAGGTTAATGCCGACGATCAAGACGCCCTTGCGTACGAAGGCGAAGTTCTCGGGCCGGTCCGCCTGATGCTGGACGCCATCGCTCCCGGGGTACATCTTCTTCAGTGACCCGAAACGATCCCAGCGCTCGTGATGGTGCATGAAGAATCGTGTCCAGACCTGCCAGGCGAGGTCCGGGTCGGCATGGTTGTTCCATTCG
>JASLZO010000350.1 GCA_030754805.1 Dehalococcoidia bacterium | reverse complement strand
CTTCGGCTTCAACAACGTGATCGATGCGTTCCACACGGTCGGCTCAGGCGAGGTGCCGACACGGTTCTTCCACGACGAACGCTCGAAGTCCACCGGCGGAATCCGGATCACCGACGACGTGTTCGAACTCGCCAACGGTCCGGAGGCCGCCAGCCTCGCCGGAGAGGTCGAAGCACGTTGGCGCCTCGTCGAAGAAGCGTGGGCGAAACGGGCCGACGGAGACCAGATGGTGATCCTCTACGACGCCCCACGGGAAATCCTCGTGCCGGCGTTGACCGGCAAGCGCAGGACGATCACCGAGGTACGCCCAGCGCTCAACGGCTACCAGAAGGGCCACTGCTTCTACTGCTTCCAGCCGATCTCGGTTTTCGGTGGGACGGGCGCCCAGCGCAGCGATGTGGACCATTTCCTGCCCCACAGCCTCATGGCCAGGGGCCTACCGATCGACCTCGACCAAGTGTGGAACCTGGTCTTGTCCTGCGAGCGGTGCAACCGCGGCGAAGGCGGCAAGTTCGCCAAGGTTCCCCACCGCACATACCTGACTCGTATCTCTCGCCGCAACGAGTACCTGATCGGCAGCCACCACCCGTTACGCGAGACACTCATACATGCGACCGGGTCCACCAAGGGTGAGCGGGTCAAGTTCCTCAACGCCGCCTACGACACAGCGCAGATGGTCGACGGTCGGACGACCGGATGGAAAGCCGTCGATGAAGAAGACTGGAAGTTCTGATGGATGACTGTCCGTTCTGCCAGATCGCCGCCGGCAACTCCGACACCGAATTGGTCGCCGAGTCCGCCCACTCGGTGGCCTTCTACGACCGGTATCCGGTTAGCGAAGGGCACGCGCTGGTGATCGCCCGCCGCCACGAAGCCGACCTTTTCGACGTTGACCCAGAAGAGCGCACCGACGCCTGGGCGCTACTCGACACGGTCCGGGAACTACTCCTCGAACGGTTCAATCCGGACGGGTTCAACATCGGGGTCAACACCAACGAGGCTGCCGGACAGACAGTCGACCACGCCCACATCCACCTCATTCCCCGCTACCTAGGCGACGTAGAAGACCCCCGGGGCGGCATCAGATGGGTGATTCCTGAAAAAGCGCCCTATTGGGACTAGATCACACAGTCCTTTTGTGGAGCCCCTGGTACTCGCTAAGCGGAGCCAGCCGCAATCAGGAAATTCCAAGGGCGCCCGGCCTCTACCGGATCCGCAGAGCCGACATCCCAGGTCTGGACTACGTGGGCCAGTCCGGTGTCCTTCGACAACGGATGGGCAACTTGAACAACGTCGACGGCGATGTGATGCCCTACAACTCGCCGCACACCGCCGGGCCAGGGTTCTGGGCGTTACGTCAAGACCACGATTGCGAGTTCGAAGTATCGGTGGTCGAAGTGTCCGGCGGCGCGGCGGTCCGGAAGGGTATTGAGTGCCTCGTTATCTCGGAGCACCGGGTCGAACACGGCCGTTCGCCGACATTGAGTTTTGGGCGAATGCCCGAAGGATGGACAAAGTCGTCGGACAACACGGCTCGACTCGTAGCAGCAGGTCGGAGACATCGCGGCCAACGAGCCCCGAACGCGACCAGAGTCTTGGACGCGCCCCCGCCGGCGAGCCTCATAGAC
>JASLZO010000034.1:4893-8931 GCA_030754805.1 Dehalococcoidia bacterium | reverse complement strand
GAAACCATCGCTCAACGGAAACGGGACATGCCTGACGATAGCTACACGGCAGACCTGTTCCGCGAGGGCAGGGAGCGGATAGGGCAGAAGGTGATTGAGGAGGCGGGCGAGACGGCTCTTGCCGCGGCAGCCGGGGCGAGTGACCGGGCAACCTCGGAGGCCGCTGACCTTCTCTACCACCTGGCGGTGCTGCTTGAGGACTCCGGTGTCCCACTTAATGACGTTGCTGAGGAGTTGGTTCGGCGACGAGGGTAAAGTCGCCCTCGACGGGCTACGCTGGTTCCGCGGCGATACGGTCCTGCTCGAGCGCGCCCTCGAGCGCGTGGATCGCGACCTCGATTTGGTCGTCCTCTGGAGGCTTCGTCGTGATTGCCTGAAGGAGGAGGCTTGGGGCGATGATCGCCCTCACGATCGGGTTGCTGGCGTGGAATCCACTCCAACGGATGATTTCGTAACTCACACCCGCGATGATCGGCAGAAGGATGATTCGAGAAGCGATCCTCTCCCACAGTGGCGGTGCGCCGAGCAGCACGTGCACGCCGATCGCGATCACCAGCACGACCAGGATAAATGCCGTTCCGCAGCGCGGATGGGCGGTGGAGTAGCGTCGGAGCGATTCCACGGTGAGGGGTTGGCCTGCTTCTCTCGCGTGGACCGCCATGTGTTCGGCGCCATGGTAGGCGTAGACCCTGCGGATGTCGGGGAGCAACCCGATCCCGCCGATGTAGGCGACGAAAATGGCCAGCCGAATCACGCCCTCCGCGATGTTGCTGAGTACCGCCGAGTTGAGGAACTGGTCGACGAAGTGCGTGGCGACGACTGGCAGGGCGAAGAAAAGCCCAACGGCCATGAGAATGCTGAAGACGAGTGTTCCGCCGATGGCGACGGAGCCGAGTACGCTCCCTTGCCCTTCTCCTTGTTGGTCCCTGTCGTTGGCCGCTTCATCCTCCGCGGAAATCTTGGCCGAGAACATCAGCGAACGCGTGCCGATTGTCAGCATCTCGGCAAGCACGACGAATCCACGGAGCAAGGGGATGGGGCGGATCTTCTGTGCCCACTTCCATCCCAACGGGTCCGTGACGACGAGAATCTCGCCGTTTGGGCGTCGGACCGCGACGCTCACGCATGTCTGCCCGCGAATCATCACACCCTCGATGAGCGCCTGTCCGCCGTAAGTTATGGAAGACGGCTGTGGCCCCGCGCTCACGCCCAGTCCCACATTCGTATCGGCTGATCGATCGCGCCGGTAATCAAACGGCCGCCATCAGGGACGAAGACTGGCAGAGGTTGCTACTCTTTGTCGCCGTTGCCGCCATCGTCGGAGTCCGAATCCGTTCCGGCGTCTTCGGCCGCGACTGGTTCGGCTTCGGGGACGGGAGCGCCGCCCGCGTACCTCTTCCGTAATCGCTCGACGCGGCCCAGAGTGTCTACGATCCGTTGCTCGCCCGTGAAGAACGGGTGGCACTGGTTGCAGACCTCGATGCGGACCTCTGGGACGGTGGACCCGGTCGTCCACGTGTTCCCACATGCGCAAACGATCTTGGTCTCCATGTATTCCGGGTGGATGTCAGGTTTCATCGGATCGCTTTCTCGGAGTGATGTGAGATCTAGGCGTCATCCGAGACGGGGTAGACGCTCACACGTTTCTTTGACTGGGTTTGGTGCTCGAACTTGACCTTGCCGTCGACTTTGGCGTACAGCGTGAAGTCGCGACCCCTCCCGACGTTGTTCCCGTCCATGATCTTCGTTCCACGCTGGCGGACGATGATGCTGCCGGCGGTCACGATCTGCCCGTCAGACCGCTTGACCCCGAGCCTCTGGCCCTTGCTGTCGCGGCCGTTACGAGTGGTCCCGCCGCCCTTCTTGTGTGCCATTGGTCCTGATTCTCCTCGTTATTCCGGGACTAATCAGTAAGGATCTGACGGATAGCCAACTCGGTGACCGGCTGCCGGTGGCCGTTCTTTCGCCGGTATCGTGTCTTCGACTTGTACTTGAAGACAATGATCTTCTTGTCCTTCGTCTGAGCCGTGACTTCGGCGATCACTTTGGCGCCCTCGACGGTCGGGCGACCCACGCTCACGTCGTCGTCGTCCGCGACAAGTAGCACGTCATCGAACTCGACCCGGTCGCCCACGTCGAGAGGAAGCTTTTCAACGGCCAGGGTTTGGCCCGGCTCGACGCGGTATTGCTTACCGCCGGTCTGGATAACTGCGTAGAAAATGGTGGAACTCCAAACGGAAGACTCGAGAGGTTATTGTATGCGTGCCCTATCTGCGGGTCAAGGAAACCGGCCAGCTGTCGCGGCCCGGGTCAGGCTAGCGGACCGACCACCATTTGACAGGGTTTTCCATGTCCAGGTCGGTCATCGTTTCGAGGCGGATAATCCGCGCGGTCGGCGTCTCCCCCCGGTTCAATTCCATGATTCCGACCGTGCCGATGATGTGGTCGAGGTTGTGCGGGAGTGTTGGGCTCCCCGGGTTCACCATGAAGACCCCCTTCAGCGTCAAAACCTCTTCCGTGTGTGTGTCGCCGAAGACGATGACGTCCACCGGCCCGCCGAATTCATGGTTCATGACCGACTCGACGGTTCGGACCGGGGGCATCTCCGGGATGGCGAGACCATGAGTGACCCCCACCTTGAATCCCTCGATTTCCAGGACTGGTGCACGCTCGATACGCCGGTCTTTGATCTTCCGAAAGAAGTCGCCGTTCCCCTCGCAAGAGTGGACGGGAGCGATGCGTTCCAGCCAATCGAGGCATTCTGGGTTGTAGATGTCCCCGGCATGGAGAATCATCTCGATTCCCGCGTCGGAGAACGCGTCGAAGAGCTGTTCTGGCAATTGGGTCCCGGCGTCGGGGATATGAGTATCTGAGACGAGGCCAATCTTCATCGATGGTTCCCTTCATCCCGCGAGCGCCGTCTGTAGCACACGGGTCGTATTCTTGAAATGGCGTTTGGCGTAGCGATTCAGCGCGTCGGAGCCTTGTTGGCGAACGAGTTCGCGGGCCGCCGTATCGACGATGCGACCCGACCCCTTCGGCAACCGGACACCGGCGGACTGTGAAAGTCGATCGAGCCGGTGGATGAATTCGACGCGAGCCAGAATAGACGCGGCCGCGACCGCAAGGTCTGACTCGGCGCGATGCATCTGGACCAGTCGGACGTTCCAACCTCGCTGGCGCTGCTCTGCGAGCATCAGGCTTTCGGTCTTTGCGAATTGATCGATCACCACGGTCAGTCCCCGCGCGGAGGACCCGGTCGATTCCCGTTCGGCGATGACGTTGGAGATCGCTTCTCCGTGGGCCCAGCGCAGCATCGAATTCACGTTCATCTGCTTTGGGTGATGCATCTCGTTGTAGCGCTCGGGCCCGATCGCGACCAGGGCGACATGCCCGCAGATCTCGCGGATCCGCGGAGCGATATTCTGCATCTCGGAGTCGGATAGTTCCTTCGAATCTCGCACACCCAGGGCTCTCAGACGCGGTTCGGCTCCCTCTCCAACGAATGCCGCGCAGGCGACCAGGGGTCCGAAGTAATCGCCTTTACCAGACTCGTCCGCGCCGATATGCACCGCTGGAACCGCGCTCGACGACCGCGAAATTGGCGCCGTTGACGCTGATTCCGTTTCGCTGATCAAGGCCCCCATCGCCTCGATCAGGTCATCGGCCTGCTCGATCTCCGGCTCCGCGATAACGAGCCGCGATCCGGCCCGCTTCGTCGAGTGGTACAGAGCAACTGATCGTTCGCCCGCCGGAGTCCGGATCTTGACACTCACTCCGTACTGCAATCGCCGCTCTTTGGCGTCGTACCCGCTGGATGTGGCCCAGTCGGCCAGCTTCCGCCGCGCCGTCTCATACTCGGTGCTGAGGTTAATGGTTCGGATCACTCGTTCGATTCTTTCAGAGCGACCGTGGCCGGAACATCAACGTCCTGGGAAACGGTCACCGACTCAACCGTATTGCGGACCGTTTGCTGTAGCGTTCTCATCCTTTTCTCATCATCGGCCGCACGTTCGAGCGCAGTTTCCACGGAGCGCC
>JASLZO010000034.1:0-4883 GCA_030754805.1 Dehalococcoidia bacterium | reverse complement strand
GCGTGATGAACAACGGCCCTGGTTGGTCGCGCCCTCACACTGGTAGTAGCGGTAGGTTCGGTCGCCGGCGGTTCCGTCCTTCCGGTTCCAGGACCGATGACGAGTCACCCCGATCATATGGCTGCCGCACGCGCCACATATCAAGAGCCCGGAGAGCAGGAATGGCTTGCCCTTCGCGTTTCCGGACTTCACCGCTCGTTCATCCATCTGCTTCTGGATCAACGAGAACTCGGATGGAGACACTAGGGCTTCGTGGTTTCCCGTAACTGTGGACGAGAAGCGTTGGTAGGTACCCGTGTATGTCCGGTTTCGGAGCATGTCACGGATTGTGATCATGCTCCACGGGCGTCCTCGACGCGTTTGGGGACCCCCGGCGTTCAGGTCCTTCACGATCGCCCGAACCCCCTTGCCCTCGGATGCGAGCGCGAAGATCCTCCGGACGACTGCGGCCTCCTGCGGAATCGTCTGGAGCGAGCCGTCGCCCGCCGGACCATAGCCATAAGCGATTCGGCCCAGCACCACACCACGGAGGGCGCGACGGTCCATCGCGTCTCGGACGCGCTGCGATCGATCTGATATGGGTGTTGGCATCGTCAAATCTGTGGATCTAGGATCGGTCAGAAGCGTTTTATGCTTCGATAGCATACATGGCTTCTTGCGGACGGTCCGGGCCACAAGGGTCGATCAGTGATCCATCCTATTTTGGGTACGCTACCGATGAGACTGCGATGAAGGCCTCCCGAAAAATACACCGCCGGTTTCCGCCCCGCTCGGGTCGGGCGAGCGAGAGCATTTCGAGGCGGGTGCGGGTGACGCTCACTGGCATGGACGAGTTCGGTGCGGCGATCGGGCAAGATGACGACGGGCAGCGATTCGTGGCTGCCTTCGGGATTCCCGGAGAAACGGTCATCGTCGAAGCCCGGGAAGAGACTGACGCTGGGATCGTCGGCGAGGTGGTCGAAGTGCTCCACTCGTCAGCGGACCGCGCCGAGCCACGATGTGCACACTTCGGTATTTGTGGAGGATGCCAACTCCAGCACATGGAGTACGGGGCGCAGACCGAGTTGAAGACTCGGACCGTTCGCGACCAGATGCGCAGGCTCGGTGGGTTCCTGAACGCGCCGATTTCCCCGATGGTTGGCGCCGCGTCGCCCTGGAACTACCGGAATCACGCAAGGTTCACCGTCCGACGTGAGGGCTTCACCGGCTTCACTCACTGGTTCACACATCGGTTCGAACCGGTGGATGAGTGCCACATCATGGATCCGCGGATCAACGAAGTCCGGTCAAGCCTCGATGGAAAGCTCGGGAAGACGGCCCGGCAACTCGGTGTGCGGGTTGGGGCCAACACGTCGAGCTATCTGATTCATCCGAAGCTGGCCCCCGCGGACTCGGGCGAGCTCGAGACCGGACAAACCGGTCATGACGAACAACTGACCGGGGTGTCGTTTCGGGTTTCCGCTGCGTCTTTCTTCCAGGTCAACACGCACCAGGCCGAGCGCATGGTCTCCCTCGTGCGGGACGGTTTGCGCTTGGGTGGCGCCGACGTGCTCCTGGATGCCTACGCCGGAGTCGGAACGTTTGCATCCCTTTTTTCGCCGCTCTGTTCGAGGGTGATCGCGGTCGAGGAGTCCGCCGCCGCGATCCGGGACGCGAAACAGAACCTCGCTGGTCTGCCAAACGTCGAGATTGTCGAGGTCAGAACGGAGGATTACTTGGAAGCGCTCGACGTGCGGCCGGACCGCGTCATCCTAGACCCGCCTCGCTCCGGTTGCGACCCGCGCGTGATCGACTCGATTCGACGCCTTCGGCCGGAGCGCGTCGTCTACGTCTCTTGCGACCCTGCGACTCTGGCGAGGGACCTCCGGCGCCTCGTGCTCTGCGGGTATCGGGTCGAGGACATCACACCGCTCGACATGTTTCCTCAGACGTATCACATCGAATGCGTTGCGACGCTCGAACTGGCCGAGGCACCGCTGGTGCTGGCCTCCACGTCTCCACGGCGGACAGAGTTGATCGGCGACCTTCCGGCCTCCTCCCAGGCGCTGGCTCCTCTCGTCGATGAACCGGGGCCGCACCCGCAGCAAACACCAGCCGACTACGCACGAACAATGGCGGAGGCCAAGGCTTCATCGCTCGCGAACGAGGCGGTGGTCCCTGTCCTCGGCGCTGACACGGTCGTGATCGATCCAGACGGCGAGGTACTCGGGAAGCCAACTGATGAAAAGGAAGCGATAATCATGCTTCGCTCACTTCGAGGAAGGGAGCACACCGTGATCACCGGCGTCGCAGTAATGGACCCGACCAGAGATGTGGTCCTGTCCGATACGGTCGAGACCCAGGTTCGCATGCGGCACTATTCTGACGCAGAGATCGATTCCTACGTTTCATCCGGCGCACCGCTTGATAAGGCCGGTGCCTACGGGATACAGGACACCCTCTTCGCCCCGGTCGCAGACATCGACGGTTGCCGTCTCAATGTCGTCGGATTGCCGCTCTGCCTGGCATCGCGCCTCCTCGTCGAATCAGGCACGCTCACGGACGTGGCGGAGATGGAGAGTGACGGCGTAAAGCAGCGCGATTGCCGATTTTGCCAGGTGCCCAACTCCGGATGAGTCACGCCGGTCCGCGAACACGGGGAACCGTCAAAGCCGGCTGATGGACCCGCTCGAAACGACCGTCATTCTGACGCGGTGGGTCCACCTCGTTGCCACGGTGGTTTGGGTCGGCGGAAACCTGTTCTTCCTTTTTGTCCTCCGACCGGCCTTACGAAGCGCGCGAGACGCTCCGCCGGAGTTGAGTCGCCTGGTGGGAACACGGTTCAAGGAAGCCGTCGATCTGTCGATGTGGGTCCTGGTCATCACCGGCGGGGTGCTGATATACGACCGGCTGACCGACCGCATCGAGGCGCCCTATCTCGTAACGTTGACCGTCAAACTGACACTGTCGACCGTCATGTTCCTAGTAGCGATGTCGCTCGGCCGCCAGGGGGGCCGACGGCAGTCGTCACCTCTCGAGGGGTCATGGACCGAGATCATTCCTGCGTGGGTGGAACGCGCATTCATGACCCTCCGGTTGGGATGGGCGGCGGTCGCGTCTCCGACGAACGTCTTGGCCGTGCTCGGCCCAGTCATCGTATTTCTCGGGGTCATGCTCCGCGTGATCGCATAGCCACCCAGAGCCCCCTCCCCAACTAGACAGAACGTTACCGCGACGGGAAGATGTCGACCTGTCGGTGCATAGATGACCGGACGGGCGCCAGGAGGAGGCATGGCACACGACGACGTGGGGGCATTGGGCCATCTGAAGGTCCTTGAACTCGGCGGGGGAGAAGCGTCGCAGCTCTGTGCGCGACTCTTCGGCGACTTCGGAGCGGACGTTGTCAAGGTTGAGCCGCCGGGAGGGGACCCAGGGCGGAGCAGGGGACCGTACGCTGGCGGCGAGGAGGATCCTGAACGGAGCCTCTATTTCATCAACTTCAATCACAACAAGCGCAGCGTCGTCCTGGACCTGGAGACAGAGGAGGGACGGGACGGCATCCACCGGCTGGCGCGCCTGAGCGACGTCGTCGTCGAGGCGTTTCCGGCAGGTCATCTCGAGGCGATGGGCCTCGACTATGAGCGGCTGGTGAACGAGAACCCAGCACTGATCTACGTCTCAGTCACGGCGTTCGGCCACTCCGGTCCGTTCAGTCACTTCCAGGGCACCGAGCTGACCCAGCAGGCGCTGAGCGGGGTCATGTACATCCATGGCGATGGCGAGGCTCGGCCGTGCTTGGTGCCGGCTGAGCAGCTCTTCCAGCTGTCGTCGTCGCACGCGTTCTTCGGCGCGCTCGCGGCCCTCCAGGCGCGGGTGAAAACGGGGAAGGGCCAGCACGTCGATGTCTCGATGCAGGACGTCGGCCTCTGGCAGCTGATGATGTCCGTAGGCGATTACTCGCTGACGCAAAACCAACGACGCCGAACAGGCGCGGCCCCGACGAACGCGGGCGTATCCATATACCGAAGCCGCGACGGCGGGTACGTCCAGATGTCCCCGTACATGGACCGCCACATGCGAGGGATCGCCAATTGGCTTCAGGACCCCGATCTTCCCGAGGAGTCGATGACGGACCCAGAGTTCCGGCGGGCCAATGCCGAAGGACTCATCGAGGAACGCTTGGGGGCTTTCATCGCCCAACACGACCGCGACGCGTTCGTTGCGGAGGCCCAACAGCGGGACATCCCCTCGACGCCACTCCTTCGAATATCCGAGTTCGCCGACCACGAGCACACGCGGTCGCGGGAGTGGCTCGCGGACCTGGAGCATCCGGCCCTCGGAGCTTACAGGTCGGCCGGTGGTCCCTACCGCATGTCAGAGACGCCCTGGACCGTCCGGCGTCCGGCCCCCTCGCTTGGTCAGCACACCGATGAAGTGATGGCCGTGGCCTCCGACGGATCACCGACGGCAGTCCCGGCGGGCGTCGGCACGAACGGTTCCACTCCCGCGGCCGCTGTTAAGCCTCTAAATGGGGTCCGGATCGTCGACTTCACGCAGGCCGTCGCTGGGCCGGTGGCGACTATGCTCCTCGGGTTCATGGGTGCCGAGGTCATAAAGATCGAAACGGACGGCCGTCCGCAACCTCGCAACGTGGCCCAGGCGGGTGGGGCGGAGCTGAACCGGAACAAGTTGAGCGCCAACATCAACGCCCAAACGCCACGAGGCTACGAGATGGCCCTGCGGTTGATCCAGCGTGCCGAAGTGGTCGTGGACAACTTCCGGCCCGGCGTCATGGACCGGTTGGGGATCGGTTACGAAGCCTTGTCGGCGGTAAACCCGAAGCTGATCTATTGCGCGCTGTCGGGCTTCGGGCAAAGCGGACCGGAAAAGAACACGCCGGCCTA
>JASLZO010000349.1 GCA_030754805.1 Dehalococcoidia bacterium | reverse complement strand
CCCACGGGGATGTATGGTGTCCCGTCTTCATACCTGAAGTGAAATGTATCCGCCACGCGCATCGGACCGTGGTTCCCCTCCGAGGGAGCGGTGCATTCGAATTGGCCCACCTGACCGTTCAACGGTTCCTGGTCGCAGCGCGTTTCATAACTCCAGCTTCCGATTTCGTCGGGCATGAAGCGGATCTTGAAGACACCATCGCCATCGTAGAATCCGTCGAGGTGCACCTCGCGGTTCCGGAACCGGAAGATGGCTGTCAGGTCCACATCGGCAAACGCGTTTGTCTCTTCAGATTGCGGGACTGTGAAGGACGTCTCGAAGATGTCCCATCGTTCGACGCTGGCCTGTCTACTTCCGCTCATCTCATTGAACTCCTTGGCTTATGTCCTGCCGATGTGCCGGTGCGTCCCCGAACCTTCTGCCGAATCCGCGTAGGAGCGAGGGGATGAATCCCCTCGCTGAAGAATCAGGAAGCCCCGCCGGGCGGGGCTACAAGCCAGCCCGACGGCGGGGGGGCCGCAGCCTCGAGCGCGACGGCTCACCTCCGCGCTGAGGGCGCGGCCGCTCCGGACCGTCACGATAGACCAACGACCAGCCCATCCTCGGCGACGATGACCTCGCCACCATAACCCTGGCGAACTTGCTCGGCCATCCGATAGGGGGCGGTGCGGTCGCCGGTGATGTCTTCGATTACCAGGTGCTTGATCATGACCCGTTTGACTTCGGCCTCCGTGGCGATCCGTGCGATATCGGCCGGTCTGAGATGCCAGTGGCCCCACGGCTGCTCGGCGAGGAACTCGGGCGTCCCGGAGCATTCGACGGCGAGAAGGTCCGCGCCCCTGCAGAAGTCGGTGAAGCCTTCGTCGGGCTTTCCGTCACCGGTGATAACGACGCGTCGGTCTCCGGCGTCGACGCGGTAGACGAGAGCCGGCATGTTGGCGTGGTCCACGGGTGCGGCCGAGACCCGATAGCCGTCGTCGACGAGGAACTCGCCGGCTCCGGCGACTTCGCTGACATCCGGATCCAGCGATTCGAGGTCCTTGCCGTGCCCGACGCGGCTATCGATGTCCTGCTCGAAGGGGGGGCGAATGATGCGCGACACGAAATCGCCGGTCCCGACGGGGCCGTGGATTCCGAGGCGTGCCTCCCTCCCCTTGACCCAACCGGTGAAGACGATGTACGGCAGGTCCACCACGTGGTCGAAGTGAAGGTGGGTCAGGAAGAGCCGATCGATGGCCTCGCAGGCACCCCCGGCGGCGGCCAGACTCGTGGCGGCCGACCGGCCGCAATCGAACATGAGGGTCTGGTCGCCAACCTGGAGGATCTGAGAAGGCCCGGCGCGTCGGGGGTTGTCGCGAACGGCGCCGCTGCCGAGCATGGTGAAGCGGATGGTCATAGGGTTACCTTGTAAGACTAGGCGGAACCACAGATGGACGCAGATGAACACGGATTGGGTTGGTGCCGGTCGCCTGCGTCGTGCACGACATACCCGCGTCTGGGGAGAGAAACCAGAACCGGAACTACGAAATGCGCGAAAGACGCGAAAGGGGAAGCAGCCCAGACCAGAAGCACTCTACCACAGAGATCACGGAGGGTACAACCGGGACCAGATACTCGCGAAGGAGGACGGCGCAG
>JASLZO010000348.1 GCA_030754805.1 Dehalococcoidia bacterium | reverse complement strand
TCTTGGAGTTGAAATCGTCGACGGGGAGCGGATGGTGGCCCTCTACCGCGTGGCTGAGGAGTTACCGCGAACGGAGTCGCCCAAACCCTGTTTCGCCCCCATCTACACGCCCAATGGCAACCTGGTGACCGAATACCGGCCGGCCGATCATCCCTGGCACACAGGTCTCTATTTCGGTTGGGTCCACGTCAACGACGCCAACCTGTGGGGCGGTCCGTGGTACCTGCCGGAAAAAGAGCAATACGAACACGTCGAAGGCAGTCATGGCGTTCAGCGACATGACGAGTTCTCGATCTGCACAGAGGATGAAGCCGGCGTCTTCATCGAGGAGAAACTGACCTGGCTCGACGGGGCGGACGATCCCATGGTGACGGAGACGCGAGCGTTCGCTGTTCACAAAAGCGCCGATCCGGTGGGCTATCACTGGCGGATCCAGACCCGGATCGAGCCTCTGGGCGTGGACCGAATCACCATGGGCGCTTCCCGAGCCGCGCGCTACAGCGGTTTGGAGCTGCGCATGGGACCACCCTTTTCAGATGCGCGCCATCGTTGCAGCGAAGATGCGGAAGGGCACGAAAACATCATGGGTCGGCGCGCCCGCTGGGTCAGCGCCACCGGGGCGATGGGCGGCGAAGTGGTTATGATGGACCACCCGGACAATCCCAGACATCCGGTCACCTGGTTTACGCGCAAGAATCTCCTTGGTGCCGGACTGTTGATGGAAGAGGACCTCGTCGTCGAGGCAGGCGAGACTCTTGAGCTACGCTATGGGTTCGCCGTGTTGGATGATGAGCCCACGGTGGAGGCGATCGAGGGTCTCTACAGCGACTTCTGTGAGGGATAGGCCCTCCGTTCACTCACGATCCCCCGCCGCGCTCCAGGGATCCCGCGACGAAGTACGCACGTGTTTGGATCCTTCACAGAGAGATTTCCGCTACCCACCCGGACGTTGCGTCGCAGTACAGCAGGTTTTCTCCATGGCGTGCAAGACCATGCGGTTGAGGGGCTGAATCCGGTACTTCAAGACGCTGGAGTTCCGCCCCGGCAAGATCGAGTTTGACGATCACGCGCTCGCTGGTGTGGACGACCCAGACTCCGTCTTCGACGCGAACGACTCCATGCGCACGACCATAGGGCAGCGGGATGACGTGTTGAACCGACCAGTCGTCGATGCGCATCTTGCTCAGCGTCTGCTGCCTGAGGGTCGTGACCCAGACGAACCCCTCCTCGAAATGATCGTACTCCATGCCGTGCACACCGCCACCTCCCGGCACCGGCCAGCGGCCCAGAGTACGCCCATCCGCCGGATCGACCTTGAGAATCTCCCCCGCCTGGGCGTCCGTTGGCCGCTCAGGTCGCCAGACGGTCGAGGCGCCGTTGGCGGCCAGCCATAGAGACCCGTCACCGAAGGCCATGCCGCTGGTGTTGGAGCATTCGGAGTCAATATCCCGCTTCCACATGGTGACACCATACTCCGAGGGTTCGGCGATCTCGATGAGGGCGAGCCGGTCCGTGATCTGATCGGCGATCCACAACCCGTCGTCGGTCACCTCGAGGGCGTTGGGCACTGAGTACGGGGCGCGAAACAGTTTTTTCGGCTGACACTTCATTGGGCACTCCTTGATTGTGACACGCGA
>JASLZO010000347.1 GCA_030754805.1 Dehalococcoidia bacterium | reverse complement strand
AGATACCGACCTGCGCCGCGTGACCCGCAGCGTCTGGGAAGGTTACGGCGACCTGCCGCCGGGGGAGAGGGTGACCGAAAGAGGGCCGGTTCTATCGAATCCGGCGTGGACGCCCTGGAAGACGGTCACCGACGGCGTCATACGATCACCCGCCTTCGAATACATGCAGTTCCGTCTCGAGATGCTCGAACCCGGAGCCGTGGTCAGACAACTGGTCTTCGAGTACACGGATCGGCCCCTGGCGCAGGTCCTGGAAGCTGAAATCAGCCCCGCCATCGTAGAAGCAGCCGAAGAGACGAACTTCGTCCTCTCCCTCGGAATCCAACGGCTGAGCGACGCGGACCTGACGGAATCGGGGTTTCGTCAGATTCAAATCGACACACCCGCGGAGATCGGCGCGGTGGACAGTGTCCGGGTCAATGACCGAAACGTGCCGTACAAAGCGAAGATCGGGCAGGGTACGGGCCTCAACGTCAGGCTCTGGCAACGGGCAACCCCGGGGCGCGGTTTCCTGCAGGTTTTCTTTCGCGGCCGGGTTTTCGTCGACGGTACCAGGTTTGACGTGCGGGCCCTGGATACCCGCTACACCGATAGAGGGATCGATACCGTCGCTCAGTACGCCTCCGAAGGAGACGTGGACGCGCGGTCTCCGGGCACGGGGCTCGTCGTACGGCTGGGCTCGCAGCGGACTTCACTAATCGAAGTATTTGGCGACACCACGCCCTCAGTATTCACGCCAAATGGCGATGGCATCAACGATGTCTTCACCCTGGAATTCGGTCTCTTGAGGCTGACGCAACCGGCGCCGGTGCATTTCGAGATTTTCGACCTGGCTGGGCGGATGGTGCACCGATCCGTCGGTGGCCGCGCGACAAGCGGGCGATCCACGCGCACCTGGGACGGTCGCGCCGCCGCCGGCACTCTGGTTGCGCCCGGATTGTACATGTACCGGATCGTGCTGAAGTCCGACGCAGAGACCGACAGCTATCAGGGAATCGTAGCCGTTGCCTACTGAACTCAGTAGGCAACGGCAAAGGGCCGGACGACGCGATCGACGCCGGACATGGCGTGGACCTCTACGCTGGCCAGGTAAACGCCCGGAAGAACCGGTCGACCGCTGTCATCGGTTCCAGGCCACGCGAAAGAGACCACGCCGGATCCCGTTCCCCTCCGCAGGAGGGTGACCTGTTTCCCGGTCAGGTCGAAGATCCGTACCGACGCATTGTCGGAAGTAACTTTCAGAACGGCGAACTCGAGTTCCAACAGGTCGTTCACCCCATCGCCGTTCGGCGTGACAACAGCCGGGCGCATTGACAGATCCCCGATCAGGGCGTTGCTGGCCGGCAGGTCCGGGAGGAAAACGACGTTGCTCTGGCTTTCTGCAGCCTCGACAGACTGCCACAGCCCGGGGTTGTCGCTATTGCCGATGTCCAGGGTCACCACCGAAGCGTTGTGCAGAACACGGGTTCGGAAGCCGATCTCGACCGAGTCGGCCTGGACGATCCCTGCGAGCGAAATCAACAGAGTGTCTCCGTGGGCCTCTATCTCCCGCGCGGCAGTCTGGTGGCCCCCGACCTCGACGAACACATCCTCGGCAGACACCGGCCCCGGGGCCACCAAGCGCAGCACGTCGAACCCGCTGTCGCCCGCGCC
>JASLZO010000346.1 GCA_030754805.1 Dehalococcoidia bacterium | reverse complement strand
AAACCCGCCTGGTCGAAGTCAATCCGTGGTTCAAGCAAGCGGCGGAAGAAGGTGGGTACTACTCAGACGATCTCATGCAGCAACTCGCAAATGTGGGATCTGCCAGAGGATTGGAAGGCGTCCCACTCGAAGCACAACAAGCGTTCGCGACTTCACACGACATAGCACCCCAATGGCACGTCCGGATGCAGGCGGCGTTCCAGAAGTACACGGACAACGCAGTCTCAAAGACGATTAACCTGCCGCACGACGCCTCCGTTTCAGACGTCGCAGATGCCTATCGACTTGCGTACGAACTGGATTGTAAGGGCATCACTATCTATCGCGACGGCTCGAAGGATGAACAGGTCCTCTCGACCGGCAGGACTGTGGGCCCGTCTGAAGAAGCGGTCGCGCCCGAACCGGGTAACAATGGGGCCTACAGGGTTCCAAGGACGCGACCAGGGACTCTGAGTGGAGTCACGGAGCGTATTCGCACGGGTCACGGCAACGTGTACATCACAATCACGAAAGACGAGTACGGCAACGCGTTCGAGGTTTTTACCAACCTTGGTAAAGCCGGCACTGATGACTCGGCCTACTTGGAAGCCGTCAGCCGGTTGGCCTCTCTCGCACTGCGTTCCGGCATCGACCCCGCGCAGGTCATCGAACAGCTCCGAGGAATCACCTGCCATCCCACCTGGGATGAGGGGCATCAGGTCCTCAGCGCACCGGACGCACTGGCGATTGCGCTCATGCGTCACGCCGCACCTCCGGATCTGGAACGGGACGAGTTGAAGCGTCGCGCTCAGGAAGCTTTCGCCGACAAGATCTCGTTCAACGACATTGAACCAAAGGACCCTTCGGTCGCGACTCAGCCTGGCCTGTTCCCGGGTCGCGGGCAACCCGTTCCGCTCCCGCCGGTAGGCGAACGGCCCAACGAGCCAATCCTGCAGTGCCCCGACTGCTACAGCGCCCTCGTCGTGGCTGAAGGTTGCCTACTGTGCACCGCCTGCGGGTACTCGAAGTGCTAAGCAACTCGTACCCGACCGATTCCCACGGGCCACAGGAGGCCGACTAAATAGCCAACCTTTCTCCCTATCCACCCTACCCCCTGAGCCAGCGAGTCGGGTCCCCCACCCCGACTCGTTGGTTTTTGGTTCCCCTTCCCTCAGTGATAGCGTTACTTCAGACACTTCACACAAGGTGAACGAAAATGAGCCAGCCGTCGGATACCAGCTTCAACCCTCCCGTCCGTACCCTCCTCGGGCCCGGGCCGAGCAACGTGCACCCCCGTGTCTCTCAGGCGATGGCAGCACCGGTCGTCGGCCATCTTGACCCCGTGTTCCTCGAGATTATGGACAGAACGATGGCCCTCCTTCGTGAGACCTTCCAGACCTCGAACGAACTAACGATTCCTATCTCCGGCACCGGATCGGCCGGAATGGAGGCCGCCATCGCGAGTCTCATGGAGCCGGGTGACACGATCGTCGTCGGCGTAAACGGGCTCTTCGGTCAACGGATGGTCGACGTTGCCGAACGATATGGCGCGAACGTCGTCACTGTCGAAGCGGAATGGGGCCAACCGCTGAACCCGGGAGCTGTTCGCGAAACCCTGGCGAAAGCCGGCTCGCCGAAGCTTCTCGCCGTCGTCCATGTCGAGACCTCAACCGGCGTCATC